>CACZTG010000177.1 GCA_902783995.1 uncultured Ruminococcus sp.
GATTTGTTTGTCCAAAAACTATTATATCACATTGAATTTTGATTTTCTACTTTTTTTGGTCCATATGTATTATATCAATACATTTTGATTATTTTTTTACAGATTTTTTTATAGCCATATATATTATCGGAGCAAAAACCGCCGTTATAATTGTCTCAGGCAGCATATACGCCGCATTATATACAGCGGAATAAAAAAGCGCAAGCATTCCGCCGTGAATATTATTCATTACCCAATCGCAGAAGCCTTTAAATGCAGAAATTTGCGAAAGCCCCGTACTGTCGGAGAAAAACCATTCCGCCCACGCGCCGTAAAAAATAAAGCCCGATATTACGTGCATAACCCAGCAAAGAACTGTCGCCACTACCGCCCCAAGTGCGATTTCAAGTGCCGGCTTACCGAATTTATCTTTAAATATACCGCCGAAACCGAGCATAAGGCAGGCAAGTATATAATCTAAAAGGCAAATTGAAAGCGCGGCGGCAAGCGCCATCTGCTCATCTCCTGGAAGAAACATACGGGAAACTATGCCCGTTGCCACGCCTAAAATAAGCTGCAAAACCCCGTAAATAAAAGCTGAGAAAAAGCCCCATTTTGTGCCGTACATATAGCCTATAAGCACAACAGGAACCATTGAAGCTACGGTTATTGTGCCTCCAAACGGCATTTCAAAAAGCTTCAGCATTGAGAGAATTGATGCAATTGCTAACATCATTGCCGATACTACAAGTTTGTTTGTTTTTGTGTTCATTTTTAACGTTTTCCTTTCTGTTTTCGGGCAAGACGCCCTTTATTTAATACAAAAACCGAAGGACGTCTGCGGTAGGTCCTTCGGTTTACAATTTAAAACAAACACATTTTAAAGTAAAACTTGCTAAATGCCGGTTTTAAAATTCGTATGCATTTAACTTTTCCCTACGTTGGCATTATCCACATCAGGTTAAAGGGTCGAAGCTTAAAGCTTCCTCTCAGCCGTAAAAAACAGCTCCCCTGCGTCCATATTCGGTTATTGGCTATATTATAACACTTTTTTTACTATATGTCAATAGTTAAATTACGGTTTTAACCGTTTCACCGCTTTCAGCGGATTTAAACGCCGCTTCCATAACCTTAATAACCCGCATAGCTTGTTCCGGCTTAATGTAAAGCTCTCCGCCCTCAATGGCGTTTATAAGCTGCTCATAAACAGGGTCAAGGTTATCCGTAACATCCTTCGGCTCTGTAAGCTTAACGGTTTCTACGGTATCCGGATTTCTCGGTGCCATTGTTTTTGACGGTCCCATTTTAACAGGCAAAATCTCAGAATCCCATTTATTATCGTCCGTAAGTTTTTTTATATATTCGCCGCTGCCGTCCCAATCTGTTATGACCGCAGTGCCTTCCGTGCCGTAAATATAAAATCTCGGTCTTGTAATGTAGTTGTTGGTAGAAACTTCAATATGCGCCGTAAAACCGCTTTCAAATGTAAGCGTTAATCTGAAATTGTCATCAACTTCGGGGAAATTTATACTGTACATTTTACAAAAAACATTTACAACCTTTTCGTCCGTCATATGCATTATCTGGTCAATAAGATGTACGCCCCAGTCAAGCATCATACCTCCGCCGCGGTTTTTATCCGTCCTCCAGCCTCTCGGAACACCTCTTGAGCCTTCAACACGTGATTCAATAATATAGGTTCTTCCAAGTACACCGCTTTCGATAAGCCGTTTAGCGTTTATAAAATCACGGTTAAAGCGGCGGTTCTGGTCAATTGTGAAAACCTTGCCCGATTTTTCGGCTGCTCTCATTATTTCTTCAAGCTCGGCGGAGCTTAACGTTACAGGTTTTTCGCATATTACGTGCTTTCCCGCGTTAAGAGCCTTTATTGCGTAATCCTTATGTGTTTCATTTGTTGTCGAAACAAGAACAATATCTATTTCCGTATCGGAAAGCAATTCTTCCGCCGAAGCATACGTTTTAAAGCCTTGCTCACAGGCAAGCTCCATACGTGCCTTATCAATATCATAAACACCTTTTATTTTGACACGCACATTACCTTTGCCAAGCTGTTTTTTATGAATTCCCGCCATACTGCCGTAACCGATGATTCCAAGATTGTAAATTTTACTGCCCATAAATACCGTCCTTTTTAAATAAATTTTTGCATTTGTAAAACAAAAAATATGTTAAAATACCTATAAATCCACTGACACGAACATATTTCAACAGACTTTCAAAATTTCCTTTGCAATTTTTTGCCATATTATTGCACTATTTTGCAAAAATTCAAGTTTTCCACGCTTTCGGTATGTATATTTTTGAAAATTCATTTATCGCGTAAAAATCCGACATACCCGCAATATAATCACAAACTGTGCGGCAAACCTCCTGCCCGTCCGCAATCTTTTCTCTTTCATCCTCCGGCAAATCTTCCGGATGTTCGGTAAAATAGGAATACAGCGCGGAAATAATTTTTTTTGCCTTAACCTCCTCATCTTTTGCGGCATTATCGGTATAAACCTTTTTAAACAAAAAATCACGAAGACTTAAAAACGCGTTTTTCACATCTTCCGAAAGCTCAATTTTTCCTCCCGATATGCCGCGCTTTGCAATATCCGTAATAAGCGTATTTATGCGTTTTGAATGTGTATCACCCAAAACTTTTATACATTCCTTCGGTATATCTTCAAAAACAATAAGTCCGGCGCGCAGCGCGTCACC
>CACZTG010000178.1 GCA_902783995.1 uncultured Ruminococcus sp.
CCTTTTTCGACAAGCTCCTCTTTTATATCGTTAAATACAATGGTTGCGCCTGCTTTTGCCATACCCTTCGCGATTGCGAAACCAATTCCGTAGGACGCGCCCGTAACAAGCGCGATTTTTCCGTTTAATTCAAACATTTTTTGTCCTCCTTTAAAGTTGTTTAAAATATTTTATCCATTCACGTTTAATAAGCTCATGACCTGCCTCAGCGGGGTGAACGCCGTCTTTAAGCCAATGGGAGTTTGGAGCAAGCTTTGACGCTTCATCAAATTTATCCTGCAGAGGAATAAAGGTAAGCCCGTATTTTTCCGCAATAGCTTTTGCTTTTTCGGCGCGCTTTAAAACCTCTTTTTTAAATTCGTCATAGTAGCTTTCGTTGCCTGTTCCTTTAAGGGTAAAAGGTTCCATAATCATAATTTTAAGGTCAGGAAGCGCAGCTTTTACTTCTTCAATAAGCATGGAATAAATTTTAAAATATTTTTCCGCGTCAACACCGTTTGGCTTGTTTTCAAAATCAAATTCATGCCAGACATCGTTTACACCTATAAGCACGCTCATAACATTGGGCTTAAGATTTATAATATCGGCTTTAAGCCTTGCGTAGAGGTCAACAACCCTGTTGCCGCTTACGCCGCGGTTAAAAAACTCATATTTTCCCGGTTCTTCAAAACCGAGACAACTTTTTACAAGACTCGGATAACCTTGTCCGAGATATTCATTATTATCCCTTGAGCGTCCCGCATCGGTTATTGAATCCCCCTGAAATAGAATCCTCATTTTTCAGTCTCCTTATCTTAAATCCTTTGTTTCGATATGGTCCATATCGTCAAATTCCTGATTTTCGCCGCACATTGCCCAGATAAATGAATAATTTTTTGTGCCGACGCCCGAGTGAATTGACCAGCTCGGCGAAATTACGGCTTCCTCGTTATGCATAATAATATGTCTTGTCTCCGTCGGCTCACCCATCATATGAAAAACGGCGTCGTTTTCACCCATATCAAGATACAGATAAACCTCCATACGCCTGTCATGAGTGTGAGAAGGCATAGTGTTCCAGTTTGAACCGGGTTCAAGCTGTGTAAGCCCCATAGCAAGCTGACAGGACTGCATTACCTCAGGATGAATATATTGATTGATAACACGCTTGTTGCAATCCTCCACACTGCCGCAGGGAACCTTTTTAGCCTTTGTTATATCAATTTTAACAATAGGATAGGTTTTATGAGCGGGGCAGGACGAAACATAAAATTTCGGCGGATTTTCGGTATCAACGCATTTAAATATGATTTCCTTATTGCCCATACCGATGTAAATTCCGTCTCTCGGATTCATTTCATATTCCGTACCGTCAACGCTGATTATACCCTTGCCGCCAATGTTGATACAGCCCATTTCACGTCTTTCAAGGAAATAATCACTTGCAAGCTCCTTGCCGCCTTCAAGCTTAAGCTCATGATAAATCGGCATAAGTCCGGCGGTTATGATTCTGTCAATATGACTGTAAACCATACGAATATTATCCTTTGTGAAGAGCTTTGAAATGTGAAATTCCTCTCTGAGCCTTTCTGTTGTGTAGTGTTTTACGTCTTTTGGGTTTGAAGCGCACCTGATTTCCATTTTTGATAAATCCTCCTTAATGTATTTTCCATACACCTCAATTTGCGACAGCGCCGCCCACGAGAAGGGGAAAACAGCCTGTTTGAAATTAGTAAGATGTATCATTTTTGTTTTTTTCGGGGTGTCAAGCGTTAATTTTTGCCCCTGCGCAGTTTCTTCAAAATTTGCGGTTTTGCGGCTTCCGTCCGAAAACTCAATATCTATGCTTTTCCAGTATGTATCATGCGGAAAATCCGCGCGCAGGAAAAAAACGATTTCCGATATTTCAACCTCTGTACCGAACTCAATATAATATTCAAGGTCCTCTCTTGCTCCCGCCGCCCAGGAATGGTAAGGATAACCGCCGTGAGAGTTGTTGCTGCAAACGCCGTCTATTGCGTTCCTCTCAAAGAAGCATACTTCGTCACGGGTTACAAGATTTGCGTAGGCATGGGGGAAACAG
>CACZTG010000179.1 GCA_902783995.1 uncultured Ruminococcus sp.
GAGGCTGTGTTATGACCCCGCAAATCTTTATGCTGTGGGTATTGAAAAGCCCGAAAGCTTTTACGATGAGATAAAAGATAAGGTGGCTTATGCTCACTTTAAGGATTTTAAAAGACTTTCATCGGGATATTTAAAACCGTCTTACTGCGGTGACAGCGATATGGACTGGACGGCTATTTTAAAGGCAATGAAGGATTTTGACGGCATATGCTTTTTTGAATACGAAAATACAGAGGATATAAAAGAGGGGCTTGAAAAATCTTATTCCTTCATAAAAAGACTGTTAAAGGAGGTATAGGCTTTGGATTTTCCTTTATATGTCAGTGAAATGGCGTTCAGTGCGACAGAAAGGTTACGTATGCTTCCTGCGGGAAACGCGGTGAATTTTGCTTTTATTACCGATACGCATAACTGTACCGCTTATACGGACAGAGCGCTTTACGCAGTAAATGAAATCAACAAAAAATTTAAGATTGAGTTTTTGTGTATGGGCGGAGATTATCTCTGCAACAATCCATATACGGAAAGAGAAGAAGCTCTGCGCCAGCACAGGGAGCTTGCAGAGGTTATTAAAAAGTATTCGGACGGAGTACCCGTTATAGTCATAAAAGGCAACCATGACGATAATCCCTTCGGGGAGCCTGAAAACAGGCTGTACCCGACTGAAATTTACGATATACTGATGAAGCCTCAGGAAAAATTCTGCGCACAGGACAGCAATATCGAAAAATCAATGTACGGTTATTTTGATGTGCCGGGGAAAAAGCTTCGTGCCGTTTACTTAAATGTTTTTGACCCCGAATATAAAAGCGAGGGCGGCAGAGTCTTTTATCAGACGGGCAGAACGGACATGATAAGCGAAGCGCAGCTTAAATGGCTTTCCGAAAAAGCGCTTATGCTTCCTTCAAAGGATTGGTCGGCTGCGGTATTTTTGCATACGTTTCCGATTCCGGCGCCGTTTCCCGCCGCGTCGGAAAGGTTTTTCGGAGGTGACGCGCTTACGGAAATTCTTTTTGCATTTAAAGAGGGAACGGCATACAGCGCCTCGGCAAAACGCGGAGAGCTTTCGTATAATATTTCCTGTGATTTTACGAAGCAGGGAAAAGGAAGTCTTATCGGCTGTTTTTGCGGTCACTGTCACAGAGACTGGCTTTGGAAGGTTTCAGGCATACAGATTGTAACGCAGCTTGCCGCCGCAAGCGATAATTTCGGTACTGAGGTCTGCGGGGACGGACGGAAGCATTTAAAAACAAGAGGTTCGGGCGAGGAAAGCGCTTTTACGGTTTACAGAGTATATCCCGAAAAACGGGAGGTTTACGCGATAAGATGCGGCGCAGGGCCGGATTTCAGTTATAAATATTAAAACAGAAAGGAAATTTGAAATGAAAAAACCAAAAGTTATTTTTTTACCGCACGCGAATATTCAGTATTCGCAGCTTAAACCCGAAAAAAGAAAGTGGGTTATGAAAAACTGCTATGAAAAGCTTTTTGACCTTATTGACGGAGGCGATTACAAAATCGGCTTTGAGGCAAGCGGAATTACAATTGACGAAATGGCAAAACAGGCGCCGGAGGTGCTTGCAAGGCTTAAGAAGCTTGTGGAAGAAGGCAAGGTTGAGCCTGTCTGCTCACCCTACATACATTTTATGCTCTCGAATATTCCGCAGGAGGTATGCCTGCATTCGCTTAAGTATTCTATGGAGGTTTGGGAAAAGCATACGGGCAAGCGTCCCGAAATCGGCTGGAATCCCGAATGCGGCTGGGCGGGATATATACCCGATATTTATAAAAAGGCAGGGCTTAAGGCGCTCATAATGGACGCGGATTCGCTTATGCTTTCGTTTGATGAAATAAGAAAGGCAACAGGACTTAAATTTGACGTTCAGGGACATTCAAATAAAAACCATCTTTTCAAAATTGAGGAATATATTAAAGATAAACCCGAATTTTTAAAATTTTTGACAAACGCGTCTGTCGCTCCAAACGGGCTTAAAATGATATTCAGAAGCGACTGTATGGCAAACCTTCTTTTGTGGTATCTTATGGGAGCGACGGAAGGCATGAGAGAAGAGCCCATTAATATGGCGGAAATCAAAAATATGCTTAACAACTGGAAGGAAAGAATTGCCGAAACGGGCAGCTTTATAATGCCGTATGCCGAGGACGCCGAGTATATAGGCTCAAGCGCATATTTTTATGTTAAGCAGTTCAATCAGGCAAGGTTTTTTGAGGAAGAGCCGGGCAGTGTTAAGCGGTTTAAGGAAATTCTTGACGCCGCAAAGGACGCAGGCTATGAGTTTGCGCTGCCGAGTGAAGTTCTGGGTGAAACGATAGAAAACAAATATGTTGATAACATTGAGAACGGCGTTGCATGGCACGGCGGAACGGCAAAGGCATGGGCAAATACAGAATATTCAAGAATAATGGACCCCGTGTGCATCTCAATTTTAAACGGCATTAAGGCTGTTGCCGAAAAATTAAACGAGGATACGGAAAGTCTTGATACAGACCTTGACAACGCTATGAAGGCGCTTGCCTCGGCATGGGTATCGGACAGCCGCTGGCCTCCCGCGCCCACAAGCCCCGGAAGGTTTAACGTGCGTGAAAGTCTTGAGGATATGTATCTTGCGAACAGATGTATTGCCGTTGCTATGAAAAAGGGCGGTATCGCGGAAAAGAGAGGCTTGTATTCGCCTCAGCTTATGGAAACGCAGATAAAAGCGATAGATGACCTTCTTATGGATATCAAATATTTCGGTGAATAAAAAGCGGTTGTTTAAATTATGAAAAAAATTATTAAACACGTACATTTTCAGATTACAAGAAGCTGTAATCTGCGCTGTCCGTTTTGCGGGCAGTGGGGGAAAAAAGGCTTTTTCGCGGACGCTTCGGGGGAGGAAATGAAGCTTTCAGATTGGGAAAAGGTCATTTATGAGCTTGAAAAAATAAGAGAAAAAACCGGTTTGTCGCCCCTTATTACGGTATGGGGCGGTGAGCCTCTTGTTTCACCGTTGTTTGATGAAATTATGAAGATTTTGAAATCGAAGGATTTTGAAACAGAAGTTATAACAAACGGCGTACTTATCGAC
>CACZTG010000180.1 GCA_902783995.1 uncultured Ruminococcus sp.
AAAGGCTATTCGTCCATGACAATTACGGCATACACCTTTATATTCGCCATATTCGGAACGCTTCCGTTTACGAAATTCTCAGTTGTCGGCGAAATGTTTAAAGACAATTCACCGATAAAGGTTTGTGCGGTTCTTGGCGGTGCGGTGCTTTTAACGGTTGTCCCGTATCTTCTTTACACGGCGGGGCTTAAACACATAGAAACGGGTAAAGCGGGCGTAATTGCCGCAATTGAAGTTGTTGTGGCTTCGCTTGTAGGATATTTTGTATTTAATGAAGTTTTTTCGTTTGCCAAAATTATCGGAATAATTTTGGTGCTAATATCAATCGCTATGATGAATACAAAAAAGGAAAGAAAAGAAAATGGAATTTAAAAACATCAAAAAATTTGAAGCGGGCGAATATGACGTTGCGGTGATAGGCGGCGGTCATGCCGGGATTGAAGCGGCTTTGGCAAGCGCAAGGCTGGGACTTAACACAATAATGTTTGCGATAAATTTGGATTCAATCGGCAATATGCCGTGCAATCCAAGTATAGGCGGTACGGCAAAGGGGCATCTTGTACGTGAAATCGATGCGCTCGGCGGTGAAATGGGCAAGGCTGCGGACAAAACGTTCATTCAGTCACGTATGCTTAACCGCGGTAAAGGTCCCGCTGTACACTCGCTTCGTGCGCAGATTGACAGACGCGCTTACAGCACGCTTATGAAGCATACCGTAGAGCTTCAGAAAAACCTTGACGTGCGCCAGGCTGAGGTCTGTGAAATTCTTTTTGGAAACAACAGCGTAACAGGCGTTGTTATACATACGGGCGCGGTTTATAAATGTAAGGCGGCAATTATTGCCAGCGGAACATATCTTAAAGGCAAGGTTATAATCGGTGAGGTGCAGTACGGAAGCGGTCCGGACGGAATGTTCCCTGCGGACAACCTTTCGGAGTGCTTAAAAAACGCGGGTATTGAGCTTATGCGCTTTAAAACGGGAACTCCGGCGAGAGTTCACAGCGCTTCGGTAAATAAGGATATTCTTGAGGTGCAGAACGGCGATGACGAAATTGTTCCGTTTTCTTTTGAAAACGAAGGCAGAGAGGATTTTGAAAACAAAGTAAAATGTTACCTCACCTATACCTGCGAAAATACGCATAATATTATCCGCGCGAATCTTGACCGTTCACCCATATATTCGGGCAAAATTCACGGTATCGGACCGAGATATTGTCCGTCAATCGAGGATAAGGTCGTGCGTTTTTCGGATAAGGAAAGACATCAGCTTTTTATTGAGCCTATGGGGCTTGAAACTGAGGAAATGTACGTTCAGGGCTTTTCGTCAAGCCTGCCGGAGGAAGTTCAGGCGCAGATGATTAAAACCGTAAAAGGGCTTGAAAACGCAAAAATGATGCGAGCGGCATATGCTATTGAATATGACTGCGTTAATCCTTTGCAGCTTAACGCAACGCTTGAATTTAAAAAAATAAGCGGTCTTTACGGAGCGGGACAGTTTAACGGGACGTCGGGTTATGAGGAAGCGGCGGCGCAGGGGCTTGTGGCAGGAATAAACGCCGCGCGGAAAATTCTGGGGAAAGAGCAGATTGTTATCGGCAGAGATACGGCTTATATAGGCACGCTTATTGACGACCTTCTGACAAAAGGCACAAACGAGCCGTACAGAATGATGACATCAAGGAGCGAATACCGCCTCGTTTTAAGGCAGGATAACGCCGACGAAAGATTGACGCCTTTGGGTCATGAAATAGGGCTTATTTCGGACGAAAGATATGAAAAATATCTTGAAAAACAGGAAAAAATAGACTCGGAGGTTAAAAGGCTTGAAAGTACAGTCCTCGCGCCGAATAAGGAAAGAAACGAGTATCTTGAGGAAAAGGGCAGCGCGCCGCTTAAAACAGGTATAAAATACGCGGAGCTTTTAAGAAGGCCCGAAATATCATACGCCGACCTTGCCGCGCTCGGAGCGGAGGTTAAAGATATACAAAAGGAGGTTGCGGCGCAAGCGGAAATACGCATAAAATATGAGGGTTATATAAAAAGGCAGCAGTCGCAGATTGCGGCGTTCAAAAAGCTTGAAAACAAGCGGCTTGATGAAAATTTTGATTATTCGCTTATAAAAGGCTTGCGTCTGGAAGCAAGGCAAAAGCTGAACAGGGTTAAACCTGTTTCGGTCGGACAGGCGTCGAGAATATCGGGTGTTTCACCGTCGGATATAGCTGTGCTGCTTATTTATCTCGAACAGAACAATTAAAATCGAAAGGGAACGGATATAATGAAACAAAAATTAATTTCGGGCGCGGGTGAGCTTGGCATAAGCCTTGACGAAAGCAAAGCGGATAAGCTTATGCGCTACGCGGAGCTTCTTGCGGAGTGGAACGAAAAAATTAATCTCACGGCAATAACGGCGCCGGATGAAATTGTAACCAAGCATTTTCTGGATTCCCTTTCCATATTCAAAACGGGCGTTATAATGCCGGGGGACTCGGTTATAGATGTCGGCACCGGCGCCGGTTTTCCGGGCTTGGTAATGAAAATAGCCGTTCCGGACCTTAAAATCACTTTGCTTGATTCTCTTGAAAAACGTCTTAATTTTTTGCGCTGCATTTGTGACGAACTTAACCTTTCCGATGTTAATTTTGTTCATGCCAGAGCGGAGGACGCCGGCAAAGACAAAAATTACCGTGAAAGGTACGATATTGCCGCGGCAAGGGCAGTAGCGAATATGAGTACGCTTGCCGAATATCTGCTTCCTTTTGTTAAAATAGGCGGCAGATGTATTGCTCTTAAAGGACCGCTTGCAGACGAGGAGCTTGAAAACGCCGGAAAAGCGGTTAATATTCTCGGCGGAAAAATCGAAAAAACCGTAAATGCCGAAATCCCGTTTACAGAGCTTAAACATAAAATTATATGCATAAAAAAAGCGCGTCCCTGCCCAAAAATTTATCCCCGTAAGGCAGGAACGCCCGCAAAAAAACCGCTGTAAAATTTTTTATTTTCAGTCCGACATAAAGAGGTCTCTTGTATATACTTTTTTTATAACGTCATCAAGTTCTTCGTTATATCTGTTCGCGATTATTGTATCGGAAAGACGTTTAAACTCGTCAAGGTCGTTTACTATGCGGCTTCCGAAAAAGGTATCGCCGTCTTTTAAAGTCGGCTCGTATATAATAACCTTTGCGCCTTTTGCCTTAACACGTTTCATAACGCCCTGAATGGAGCTTTGACGGAAATTATCGCTGCCCGATTTCATAGTGAGCCTATATACGCCGATTGTAACCTCTTTTTCGCTTTCCTCGCTCCAGGAGCTGTTTGCGCTGTAATATCCGGCGTTTTTAAGCACACGGTCGGCGACAAAATCCTTCCTTGTTCTGTTGGATTCAACAATTGCTTCAATCAGATTTTCGGGAACATCGCGATAGTTCGCAAGCAGCTGCTTTGAATCTTTCGGAAGGCAGTATCCGCCGTATCCGAAAGAAGGGTTGTTATAGTGGCTGCCTATTCTGGGGTCAAGGCAAACGCCGTTGATTATATCTCTTGTGTTTAAATTTTTCATTTCGGCATATGTGTCAAGCTCGTTAAAATAGCTTACTCTGAGAGCAAGATATGTATTTGCGAAAAGCTTAACTGCCTCCGCCTCGGTAAAGCCCATAATAAGAGTGGATATTTCCTTTTTTACAGCCCCGTCTTTTAAAATCTGCGCAAATGCTTCCGCGCGGTTTTTAAGATATTCATCATCAAGGTCTGTTCCGATAATAATACGGCTCGGATACAGATTATCGTAAAGCGCCTTGCTTTCACGAAGAAATTCGGGGCTGAAAATAATATTTTTAATTCCCGTTTTTTTACGGAGTTCCGCCGTATATCCTACCGGTACGGTTGATTTTATAACAAT
>CACZTG010000181.1 GCA_902783995.1 uncultured Ruminococcus sp.
ACCTTTGTTATGGGTGTATATGTGATATATTTCCTCTTTTTCTGCTATGGGGAAAAGAGAAGGCTTTTATATGCAGGCATAGCGCTGTTTTTGTTTATGGCAGGACTTAAGCGCATAGCGTTTTTAAGTATGATTTTGGCAATCTTGTTTGCCGCTTTCGCATCTTGGCTTAACCCAAAGTCGCAGGCACGATTGGTTACTTTTGTGTCCTTTGCCGTAGTGGCGTTTTGTTATTACTATTTAAGCATAATACATTCGGGAACCTTTACCGCGTTTTTGGAAGAACATCAGATTGAGCTGATGGGGCGCGAGAAGATATATGATTTTATATCAAAATTCTATACCATATCCCCGTCATACAGGGGAAAGGGTTACGAATTTTGCGTTCAGCTTCTAAGGAGTATGAAGGATACAAAGGATCAGGTCGTAAATATAACAGCTGTGCATAACGATATATTGAAAATGTATGTAGAGCTTGGATTTTGGGGATTTTTCCTATGGATAATGGGGTACTATGTATATCAAACGCACTGGTTTTTAACACGCTGCGGAGTAAAAGTGGCAGTATGTTTTATGACAATCAATCTCTATATGCTGGTTTCGTATATGACCGATAACAATATGTTTTATTATTGGTCGAGTATGGCAATAAGAATTATCCCTATGGCATTTTTCTTTGACCCGATAAAAGAAAGGCAACTAAAAATCAAGGATAATGATGAAATGACAAAGTATGAGAAAAAGCTCCTTGCCAAAAGGGAAAAGGCTTTGGAGCAGCAGAGAAGAGCAAGATTCAGCGAGGACGAATTATGATAAGAATTTTACACTCGGTAAGCAATATGGACCGTGCAGGCATAGAAACTATGCTTATGAATTTTTACAGACATATGGACCGCGAAAGAGTACAGTTTGATTTTTTGGCGAACAAATCAAAGGCGGGGGATTATGACGATGAAATAAGAGAAATGGGCGGAAGGATTTTCGTGTCACCCGGCTATAAGAATGTCGGACAGTACGCTAAATATATGAAAGAGCTGTTTTGCAAGCACCCTGAATACAAAATAATACACGCTCACAACGGCTCACTTATGCTCTATGCGCTAAAATGCGCACAGATGAATAATATCCCCGTGCGTATTGCTCACGCACACGCAACATCAATCCCGTTTGATTTTAAAAACGGAATTAAAAAGTGTATGAAGCCTATGATAAAATATGTTGCAACAGACTATTGGGGCTGCTCAAATGCGGCGGGGGAATTTTACTTTTCGAAAAAGCGCTGGGATAAAAGAAATCAGCTTATACATAATGCGATAGATGTAGATAAATTCACATTTAACGAAGAGTGGCGCAGGCAGATACGCGAGCAGTACGGCTTGGTAGACAAATTTGTTGTCGGTCATGTAGGCAGACTGACATGGCAGAAAAATCAAAAAAAGCTTTTGGAGGTATTTGCCGAATTTCATAGAATAAATCCCAAATCACAGCTTGTTATAGTCGGCACTGGCGAACTTGAAACAAAACTTAAAAATCAGGCGAAAGAACTTGGAATTTTTGATGCTGTTACCTTCTGCGGTATGCAGACAAATGTCAATGAATGGTACAGCGTATTTGATGTATTTGTGCTGTCATCGTGGTATGAGGGACTTCCGGTTGTCGGAATTGAAGCGCAGGCGGCGGATTTACCGTGTATATTTACCGACAAGATAACTCCTGAGGTAAAGGTTACGGACAGGGTACGGTTTATGGGACTTGAAGATGATGCAAAAGCGTGGGCGGACGCAATTTTGAGCTTTGAGAAAAAAGATAGAACAAGCAGATTTTACGAATTAAAAGACGCAGGCTATGATATTGAAACGGAAGCCACGCGTATGCAGGAATTGTATATAAATATGGCAAATGGTATAGTGGTATAGATTATGAAAATAGGAATTATAACACATCACTCGATAAATAACTTCGGGGCGTTTTTGCAAGGCTGGGCGCTCTCCGAAAAAATTAAAGCACTTTTCCCCGATGATGAAGTGTATATCATAAATTACATA
>CACZTG010000182.1 GCA_902783995.1 uncultured Ruminococcus sp.
GAATGGTTTAAGGAAAAGCTTACGGGGCTTAAAGAAAAGTACGGCATTGACGGCTTTAAATTTGACGCGGGCGGAGCGTACCTTTATAAAAAGGATGATTTGACATATATTAAGCAGGAAAGCTGCGAGCATACAAAATCGTTTGACGCCTTTGCCGCAAACTTTGAATTTAACGAGATACGCTGTGTGTATAACTGCGGCGGACTGCCGATCGTGTGCAGGCTTCAGGACAAGGCGCCGTCATGGGATAATATGGGAAAAACCGACCTCGGTTTTGCTTCGCTTATTCCGAATATGCTTTCGCAGGGGCTTCTCGGTTATTTTTACGGCTGTCCCGATATGATAGGCGGCGGAGGCTATGCCTCGTTTCTCGAAAAGGGTTATAAAACCGATGAGGAGCTATATATAAGGTGGCTTGAAGCAAGTCTTTTGTGTCCTATGATGCAGTTTTCGGTTTCTCCGAAAAGGATTTTATCCGAGGAGAATTTTAAAACAGTCCTGTCACTTACAAAAATGCGTGAAAGGTTTGTTAATTTAATTTCGGAGCTTGCCGAAAATGCTTCTCGTACAGGCGAGCCGATAATAAGATATCCGGAATATGAATTTCCGGGAGAAGGCTTTGAAAAAATCACAGACATGTTTATGCTCGGAAGCGATATACTTGTTGCGCCCGTATGCCGCAAGGGAGAAAATAAAAGAAAAATCAGGCTTCCGGAAGGAGAATGGCTCTTTGACGGCGAAATAGTATATTCGGGCGGCAGGGAAATAACAGTTGACGCTCCGCTTGATACTTTACCCGTGTTTATAAGGAGAAAATAAAAAATGAAAGAGATTAAAATTTTGCCCGGTGAATATTGGTGGGGAGGTTCCGTAAACAAGGCGCACGAAATGCCGATAGGAGAAAATACGGAAATTTCATTTGATTTATCGGGCGATGGTGAGACTGACCAGTTTGCTCCGCTTTTGCTATCATCGAAGGGCAGATACATATGGTGCGAGGAGGCTTTTTCGGTTGATGTAAAAGGCGGAATAATCAGTTTAAAAGGAAATGCGGAAATTTTATGTGAAAGCGGCTTTGAAAATTTAAGAGGCGCGTATCTTGACGCCATGAAAAAGCATTTTCCGTTTAACGGAGAAATTCCGGACCCGCTGTTTTGGAAGGTCCCTCAGTATAATACATGGATTGAGCTTGGCACAAATCAGACGACGGACGGCATTTTAAACTATGCAAGAGGTATCAAAGAGCATGGACTTCCTGCGGGTGTATTAATGATTGACGGCGGTTGGCAGGAGGATTACGGCGTTTACGATGAGTTTAACAGGCGCAAAATTCCCGACCCGAAATATCTTACGGACGAGCTGCATAAAATGGGCTTTAAGGTTATGGCTTGGGTATCGCCGATTATTGCTTCGGCGGGTCAGAGATATAAGTATTTAAGGGATAAAGGTTTTCTTATAAAAGGTGCAGACGGTGAAATCGCGATACGAAAATGGTGGAGCGGTTTCAGCGCGGTTCTTGATTTTACAAATCCCGAAGCCCTGAAATGGATGGATTCTCAGGTTGAAACTCTTATGAATAAATACGGTATTGACGGCTTTAAGTTTGATGCGGGCGACTGCTATTTTTATAAAGATGACGATATAATTTATAAGCCTATGCCCGCAAGAGAGCACACTTTGTATTTTAACAGATACGGTGAAAAATTTAAGTTCAATGAATTTCGCGCCGCATGGAAGTCGGGGGGCAGACCGATTGTCGCAAGGCTTCACGATAAATATCATTCATGGGATGATTTCGGACTTAATACACTTATTCCTCATACGGTTTTGCAGGGGCTTTTGGGCTATGCTTATTGCTGTCCCGATATGGTAGGCGGAGGAATAATCGACTGCTTCGGTGAAGGCAAAGGACTTGACGAGGAGCTTTTTGTAAGGTGGGCTCAGGCTAACGCTCTTATGGGGATGATGCAGATGTCAATTGCGCCATGGAGGGTACTTAAAGAAGACAACGCAAAAAGAGTGATTGAGGCAATAAAGCTGCACGAAAAAATCGGTGAAACTTTTTTAAAGCTTGCAAAAAACGCTTCGATTACAGGTGAGCCGATAGTACGTCATATGGCATACGTTTTTCCCGGTGAAGGCTTTGAAACCGTAAACGGACAGTTTATGCTCGGAAATGACATTATGGCGGCACCCGTTCTTGAAAAAGGAGCAAAGAGTAAAAAAGTAAAATTCCCCTGCGGAAGATGGAAGAATGCCGACGGCAGCATATACGAAGGAAATACGACCGAAAATATAGCGGTTACAGCGGACAGTATTCTGTATTTTAAAAAGGTGTGATGCGGCACATACGAAAAAAAGAAGTATC
>CACZTG010000183.1 GCA_902783995.1 uncultured Ruminococcus sp.
GGTGCAGACGGAGGGACTTGAACCCTCACGTTATGGTGGACACTAGAACCTTAATCTAGCGCGTCTGCCAATTCCGCCACGTCTGCAAAAGCACATATTATTTTGTCGACGATATATATTATAGCACACATTATATGCTTTGTCAAGCGTTTTTTTAAAAAATATTCACTTATTTTTTTTGTAATGAAATGTCTGTGTTTTCAAGGAGATATTTTGAATACTGTAGGTTTGAAAAACTTATAATTACTGATTTTACAAGGCGCATATGAGTCGTATCGCTATCAGATATATATGGTGTTTCACAGCAGGTAAAGGTATTTTTTAACCCTTGTTCGAGAAGACCGCAAAAAGTGTCATATGCCCGCGGAATATCATAATCCGATAAAAGGAAGCTTATACACTTGCAAATGTCCTGTATGCCCATAATCTGTTTGAAAATACACACGGGTATAAGGTATGCCAGATGAACCCTGTCATACTTTTTGTTTTTCGGCGGTTTTACAACCTTTTGTTTAACGTAATTATTTACCATGGCAGCTGTAATAATTTTATTTTTATCACCCGAAAATAAGCTGAAATTTTTTTCAATTATACTCACAACCTGGTCCATATATAAGTCAATATCGGGCAGCTCATTCCATCTCGGACAATGAAAATTTACAATATCATCATATATAATCATTAAAACCAGCCTTTCTGATAATCTGTTTCTATATTATCATATTTTATAAAAAAAGTCAAGCAAACAAAAAATAAAAAATGGTAAAATCGGGCAAAACGGATTAATTTTACTTGACAATTACACATAATATATGATAAAATAACAAACAAGGCAGGTGCTGATTTTGAGTAAATTTATTTTTGAAAATTCCGGCGGAATATGTGTTGGAAAAACGAATGATAACGTACTTAACGAAATGCTTTATTACGGTTTTTCAACCCGCGGAGGGGGAGTAAGCGGCGGCAGTCTCGCATCGCTTAATCTTGGCGTGAACAGACCTGACAAAAAAGAAAATCTTATTGAAAATTACAGCCGTTTTTGCGGGAAAATAGGTATTGATTACAAAACGGTTGTTTTGCCGAAACAAATTCATTCAAGCAAAATTACCGAAGTGACTGCGGAGGATTGCGGGAAACGGCTTATATACCCTTCGGATTTACCCGATTGCGACGGGCTTATAACAAAAGATTGCGGTGTCGCGCTCAGTATTTTTTATGCCGACTGCACTCCCGTTTTGCTGTTTGACGGTAAAAAACGCTGTTTATGCCTTGTGCATTGCGGCTGGCGCGGTACGGTCTGCGGTTTTGCGTTTAAGGCGGTTGAAACAATGGTGAATGATTTTGCTTGTAATACACATAACATACATGCGGTAATAGGTCCTTGTATAGGCAAATGTCACTTTGAAGTGGGAGAAGAAGTTAAAGCAGAGTTTGATAAAGCGCAGCTTTCGGAATATATTACAAAAGCTGATGAAGCCGGCAAATATTTTGCCGATTTAAAAGGCGCAAACCGCGAGTTTCTTATTCGCGCGGGCTTAAAAGATGAAAATATAACGGTATGTGAAGACTGTACCTATTGCAATACAGAAAAATATTTTTCTCATCGTGCCTGCGGTAAGGATACGGGCAGAATGGCAGTGATTGCGAAAATTAAAAGGTAGGCAAAAAAATGGAAACGATGTATTTTTTTGAAAAAAATGATTTTAAAAAAACGGCGTCAAAATGCTCGCTTGCGCTTATTTTGTATGTCGCGGCGGAATACGCTCTCATATATGTCTTAACGTTTGTCGTCGCTCTTTTCAAAAACAGTAACGGCATAGGAGGGCTGTTTACTTCTTTATTTGAAGTTATGGCGGAAAAAAACACGGAACTGATTATTAATATCGCAGCGTCTCTGATTTCTTTTTTTGTTGTGTTTACGCTTGTTTTCGGCAGGGAGTTTAAAGAAGCGCTAAAAGGCAGATTGGGTTTTGACGAAAGAGGGCTTGTTGTCGCGGGCAAAGGCGTATGCGCACTTATGCTGTCGGCGCTTGTAGGGGCTTCGGTTTTTATTGTTTTTAATTTTTTTCTGAAGCTTTTTGGTCATGATTACGATGCCGATGCGGTTTTGAATATTCATTACGAAGGCGCGTATCATATTGTTTTTGCGGTTTACGGCTGTATTATAGCGCCGGTTATTGAGGAGCTTATATGCAGA
>CACZTG010000184.1 GCA_902783995.1 uncultured Ruminococcus sp.
AATATTCGGAGCTTTTATACCGCAATATATATGGAACAGATGAAGGCGAAGATGTCGATGAAGAAGTCATAATTGTTATACAGGAACGCGCGTCAAAAGAAGCTGCGGAGGCTATGGGCGAAGATGTCGATGATGGCGTCGGAGAGCTGTTCAGAATTATCCGTGTAAGTGAAAACAGGCTTCACGAAATGCTTTGCGGCGATATGTCGGGAGAAAAAGTATTCGCGAAAGACTCAACCGGAAAATACTATGTAATTTGCTATCCAACAGATGTTCGCTATGTTCGTGAAACAAACGAGAAGATGAATGAGGATATTGAACAGTGGACGAAGCTGAACAGTTGGGCAAGAGGCGATTTGCCCGATGACATAATTGAGTGCAGCAGTGACCTTTCGGCAGTTACATTCACAAACACAATGCTTGATATGTATCTTGCGCGTATTGCGTATGCGAAAGACGTTAAATACACAATAAGCACTACGGAATACGGTCCGCTTGAACCGGGAAAATTTGACGGAACAAAATATGCGGAGTATCTGCTTGACGGAAACTTTGTTACGGTCGATGAAAAGGAAGCGCCTGACGGAGAGTATGTTGTTTTAAACTTCCCTGATGAAGAGGTACGATATGATTTCTTTACGGCAGACGAAAACCTTGTTCGTGAAATAAGAGGCGATTATACGACATTTTACAGGCGCGCTTTCCCCGGCAGCGTTACCAATACCGAGGCTATGCAGGGCTGGTACTATGATATAGCGGAACAAACAGGTAAAAAAGAAGATTATAAAGAGCTTGACCCCTTTATCGGCGAATGGCATGAGGAAATTGCGGGGCGCGGAACGATGACGATTACAAAAAGTGTCGGTCTCGCGAAAGTTGATATAGAAGCAAGATGGCCCGGTAGCGCCTTTGAGGTAAGCAACTGGAGTATTACGGCTAACCTTACGGAGGACGGCAAACTTGTTTATAATAACGGCAAACATACCGTCACGGAATATGATGAAAGCGGCATGGGCAAAGCGGTTTCGGAAAATACAAACGAAAGCGGTCTTATTTCGGTTAACAGCGACGGCAAACTTGTTTGGAGTTATCAAAACGGAGAGCAGAGCGAGGAAAGCGTGTTTGTCCGTAACAATTAAAGACAGTAATAAAAAATGCTTTAGTACAGTAAATCCTGTATTAAAGCATTTTTTCATACTCTTTTTTAAAAAGCAAATATTCTTTTACAGTATCGGTTTCCGCGCCTGCCTTGATAGCCCGAACTGCGGATTTTTCTGTAAGTTTTAATCTGTAAGCAATATAGTCTTTGTACAGAGGGTGAAGTTTAAGCTGCGGCGAAAAATAATCTTCATTTGGGGCAAGCTTTATTTTTCCCGGTTCCGCGCAAATAATTATGTACATTTTATTACGTTCCGGAACAATATCCTCGGCAACAATTTTAAAACCGCGTTTCGACAGGGCGCGGCGAACAAAAAAAGCGTCCGTCATAGGCTGAATTATAAGCTTTTTGAGTCCTTCCGGAATATATTTTTCAAGAAGATGCGAAATAAGTTCACCGCCCATACCGGCAATAACGGCACAATCGACTTCATAATCGGAAACGGCAAGGAGTCCGTCGGCTTTGCGAAGGGATACAGAATCTGTAAGACCGTAATATTTTAAATTTTCCGCTGCTTTTTCAAGCGGACCGTCCGAAATATCGGAAGCAATCGCGCTTTTCACAGTGCCGGTTTTTATTAAATATATGGGCAGCCTTGCATGGTCTGTGCCGATGTCCGCCATGCGGCAGCCGTTGGGAACAAACGAAGCCGCCGATTTAAGCCGTGGTGACAGAGGAGTGTTTTTGTTCATAAAAATCTCCATTATACATTATAGGTAATCTTTAAGCTTTTTACTTCTTGATGGGTGGCGAAGCTTACGAAGCGCTTTAGCTTCAATCTGCCTGATTCTTTCTCGTGTAACGTCAAATTCCTGTCCTACTTCTTCAAGTGTTCTTGCTCTGCCGTCCTCAAGCCCGAAACGCAGCTTCAGAACACGTGCTTCACGCGGAAGCAGCGTATCTATAACATCATTAAGCTGGTCACGAAGCAGCATATACGAAGCGGCTTCGGCGGGAGCGGGAGCTTCTTCGTCGGGAATAAAATCTTCAAGATGACTTTCGTCCTCTCCGCCAATCGGAGTTTCGAGCGATACGGGCTCCTGCGCGATTTTCATAATTTCGCGCACTTTATCGTGTGGCATATTAAGCTCCTTGGCAAGCTCCTCTGTTGTCGGCTCTCTGCCGAGGTCCTGAAGCATACGCCTTGATTCGCGAATAAGCCTGTTTATGGTTTCCGCCATATGAACAGGCAGACGGATTATTCGTGATTTATCCGAAATAGCCCTTGTTATTGCCTGTTTTATCCACCAGGTAGCGTAAGTGGAAAACTTGTAGCCCTTTGATGGGTCAAATTTTTCTACAGCTTTTATAAGACCGAGATTGCCCTCCTGAATAAGGTCAAGAAACGGCATACCTCTGCCCACATATTTTTTCGCTATGCTTACAACAAGTCTTAAATTTGCTTCCGTAAGTCTTTTTCTTGCCGTTGCATCACCATCTGTAATACGCTGCGCAAGCTCGTTTTCCTCGTTGTTTGAAAGAAGCGGCACCTTTCCGATTTCTTTAAGGTACATTTTTACGGGGTCGTCAATCACGATACCGTCAAAATTAAGGTCAATTTTTTCTTCGCCCTTAGACTGAATTTCATTCATTTCTTTTTCAAAATCCGCAACGACTTCAATGCCCATATTTTTAAGAGTATCGTAGATTATTTCCATTTGTTCGGCATCGATTTCATAATCACCGAGAGCGTCCTGTATATCTTTATAGCTTAAAATTCCGTTTTTTTCGCCAAGCTCAATCAAATCCGCAACAAGCTGCTGCTTACTTTCGTTATCAAATTCCATATTATTCTTTCCTTTCCGTGTTACGGCTGAATGCTATGTCAGATAAAATCTTTAAAAGTTATATGTTTTCGCGCGCATCTTGCGCGTACTTTTCTGAGCGCTTTAGCTTCAATCTGCCTGATTCTTTCTCTTGTGACGTCAAATTCAAGCCCGACTTCTTCAAGGGTATAGGCTTTGCCGTCCTCAAGCCCGAAGCGCATTTTAAGTACCTTTGCTTCGCGGGGAGAAAGCGTATCTAAAATATCCTGTATCTGTTCGGTTAAAAGCACCTGTGTCGCGGCTTCGTCAGGCGATTTTGCGGTGTCGTCCGCAACAAACTCAAGAAGGCTGTTATCCTCATCATCGCCTATATGAAGGTCAAGAGATATGGGTTCGAGAGCAATACGCCTTATGCTGCGAAGCCGTTCCTCAGACATTTTCATTTCTTTGGCAAGCTCTTCTGTTGTCGGTTCTCTGCCAAGCTCCTGGAGCATACGTCTTGATTCGCGTATAAGCTTATTTACGGTTTCAGCCATATGCACGGGAAGCCGTATTGTTCTTGACTGGTCGGAAAGAGCTCTTGTTATGGACTGACGTATCCACCAGGTAGCATAGGTGGAAAACTTAAAGCCTTTATTTTTGTCAAATCGTTCAACGGCTTTAATAAGTCCGAGGTTTCCCTCCTGAATAAGGTCAAGTATAGGCATTCCTCTTGAAGAATACCGTTTCGCAACGCTTACGACAAGCCTTAAATTTGCTTCAATAAGCCTGTTTTTCGCATTATTGTCACCGTTTGACGCTTTTACCGAAAGTATGGCTTCTTCCTCCGCCGAAATAAGCGGAATACTGCCTATTTCGTGAAGATACATACGTATCGGGTCGGTAGCCTCAATTTCCTTTATATCTTTATCATCGGTATGTTCGGGACTCATAGCCATATCGTCACGGATTTCTATATGATATTGTTCAAGTGCCTCATAAAAATCATCAATAACTTCCGGCGCAGCATCTTCACCCTCAAGCTTATCCTGAAAATCATCAAAAGTAACAAAACCTTTTTTTTCGCCAAGCTCAATGAGTTCCGATATAAGCTTGTCTTTTTTTTCTTTGTCAAGAGCCATATATAACCCTCCTCCGGATAGTCCGGTTTTTATTTTTTCAGATTTTTAATCATTTCGGCAAGCTTTGCCGGATCGCCTTCACCTGCGGCGGCGTTAATCAGCCGCTTTTGTTTTTCGGTTTTTAGTCTGCCGATTATCTGCTCGGAGGCTTTAAGGGGATTTTCAACATCCTGCTGCGATGTTAAAGCGGCGCAAAGCTTTTTTGCCGTTTCATCTTCGGTTTTTGATATTATAACAGAAAAATCAGGCGG
>CACZTG010000185.1 GCA_902783995.1 uncultured Ruminococcus sp.
CCAGACAAATTTTATACCTTTATTTTTAAGCTCCGCAAAAATAGGAAACATTCTGAAAATCCCTTTTTCTTCGCTTATTCTCGCCGCCGTAAATATATTTACGACTCCCTCCGTATATTCGGCCTCGTATTCCGCGCCTCGCTTTTCCATACTATCGAAATCATAGCAGTTATGTACAGAAAATGTTTTATGCTTATACTCTCCGCAAACCTCGTTAAACACATTTTTACACGAGTCCGAAACACAGGCAATTTTGTCAAACTTGTCATAATAATTTTTATTATATCTGTTATTGCCAAAATAATGCTTAAAATCACAATGCACAAAGCTTATTTTTCTTTTCGCTTTTACCGAGTTGATAACAAACTCATTGCAGCCGCCGTAAAACATTCTGTAAGCGGAATTTTGCATAAATGATATTGCGACGTCATACTCGGTTTTCAAGCGCTGCATACGTGAAAGAAAGCCGAATGAAAAACCTATTCCGAGTATTCTTGTTATAACCGTCCAAAAAGAGCGCCATACCGTGGTAAGTATGCCCTCACTTTCCGCTTCCGCCTGTGACATACCCATAATTCTTGTAAATCCGTTACCGCATATAATTTTCACATTATCCGGAATATCCTTTTTCAGCTCTCCTTCCGGATAAAAAACAAAAAGCGTTACATCGTGCTTCTTCTCTGTTTCTTTAAGCAGATTCACAAGAGCTTTCTGAATCCCGCCTATATGTAAATTATTGATTGCAAACAATAATTTCATATTCCAAGCAACTCCTTTTAAGCCTGTTTTTTATTTAATTTTTGCCTGACTGCAGACAACATTTTATCTTTAAAATAAACAAATTCGGGCTTTTTGAAAAATATAATGCTGTTTAAAGAAAGAACAAACAAAACCGCAAGAAATCCGCTTACGATAAATTTAAAATACGGATTACCTATGCTTATTTTGTTTGTAATAAAGCCCATGAAAAGACATTCGGCAGCGGCAAGCGCAAAATATGTATATGTAATAAGCAGCAGCTTTTTACAGCTTTTCTTTAAAATTTTTTTATAAAATAAAATAACCTTTAAATTGTACTGTATAACATATGTACAAATTGTACCTATCAATATTCCGGCAATACCTATTATTTTTCCGAGTATAAAAGAAACAACAAGGTTCATTGTAGAACCCGCGATAGCAATAAATTTATCGGTTTTAAAAAGTCCCGATGCCTGCACCATATTCCATACGGGAATCCTGACCGTAGCAAAATAAAACACTCCGATGCAAACATAAACAACATATCTTTCAAGAAGCAGGCCGTCACCCAACACAAGCGTGATAAACGGGTCAATAAGGCAGGAAAGACATACACAGCAAAACGCCGCCATAAAAAACATAATAAAAACGAGCTTTTTCAGAACATCTTCTATATGCTCACTTGTTTCGGTAGCAATAAGATTTCCTATACTGCCCGTCATCGCGTAAGAAAACTGATTCATTATGTTGTTAAGCGTGCTTAAAATAATTGTGTAATTTGAGTACAGCCCCGTAACAATAGTTCCGACAAGTGCCGATATAAGTATATTATCCGTTGAGTTTGTAATGGTTGCTGACACTCTGCCGATAAAAATATTTTTAACGTCCTTAAAAATAGACAGCCTATGCTCCTTCCGGAGTTTAAGCTTGCTGTTCTTAACGTGCGGATACAGTTCGTCAACCTTACGTGCAATCATAATATTGTTGAGTGCCGCGGCAATAATAAGAAAAACAAGATAATACGAAAGCTCTTCCGTAATTTTAAGAATTATTATTCCGCCGATAATTGTTATGATTTTAAAAATAAGGTCGAATATCGTAATGACATATTGCTTTTGATCTGCCGATAAAAGAGACCTTTTATACGCAAAAAAATAGGTCGTTACCGTCTGCAACAAAAACAAAAGATATATAAGGCGCACATATCCGTCCGAATATGAAACATCACGCACAATATATTTCATAAACGGCATAAGGAGAAGCCCGATAACAAGTATCGCAAACGCAATAATACGGTAAACCGTGCGATAAAAGTTCATAAGCCTTGTTATAGTCTCCGTATCACCGTTTGCAAGAGGCTTATACATATGGAAAACAATAGCTCCGCTGACGCCCATTTCAGCAAGCGACAGCACCGCGACAACGTTTGTTAAAAGTCCGTTTAAACCTACACCCTCAACGCCTATTGTATCTATCATAACCCGCCTTGCAAAAAGACCGAGTATACATATAATGAACTGCTGAAAAAGTCCCCACGCGGAATTTCTCATTATAGCTTCTGCCCGCATAACCGTTCCCCTATCCGGATTGTTAAAACATTTTCCTGTTTCAAAAACTCTTATTTTATAATATATAAGTAATTACCTTACTTTTTGATTCTCCGCTTCTGTTCTTTCTTCACTTTTTTCTTCTTCGCCGTCATCATCATCTTCTTCCTTTTTCGCACTGTATGAAGCATATTTTTTCATTATTTCATAGACAATGACGCCGACACACGCCATACCAAAACCACCGATAATTGCAATAAGTTTATACACAGAACCGCTCATATTTTCAAAATAGCTTACTCCGCTTAATTTTTTTAAATGAAGCGCCGGTACATACTCATTATAATCGGAAACATTTATATTTGCTTTTTTATATAATTCCGCAAGTCTGACAAGCACCTCGTTAATTTCATTTTTTACGGCTGTTTCGTATTCTTTATAGTTTATATCCGGATTCTTTTCAGCGGAAAACTTATCTATAACACTCTGACAGTATTTGGCATCGATTCTTTTGTTGTTCGCGGAAATGCTGTCGTTTGTGTACCCTGTTATAAGAACATCATAGGTAGTCTGTTCGTCAACCGAATTATCGTCATCACGCTCGACGTCCTGCACGATTGTTACGGTATCGGATTTGTCTATGACTCTTTTTTCCTCCGGCACAAAAACCTCAATGTTTGAGTTCACATAAGCATCCATTCTGTCTATTGCAACCTCTGACTTGTAGGCATAATTTGACATATCGCGAATGTTGCTTTCAAGACGCTCTCTGTACCTGTCTATAAGCATCGCCTCATCCGTTGTTACCTGACCTTCAAAGATTTTAGAGAAAATTTTCGGCATCGAATATTCCTGAATCCGTTCAAAATCTCTGAGTATGTCGCTGAAGGTAAGCCCTGTGTTGGGCGAGCGGTATCCCAGGCTGTCCCTTGAATAGTTCGAAAGCGCCGATATTGTCTGCTTAAGATTATCCTCAATCTGCTCCGCCTGTTCAAGATAGTCAAAGTCCTTTTTATTTACGCTGTAATCAACCTCATTAAGTGCCGCAAGGTAAAGGTAGGTTTCCGAATAATATTTAAAATAATTCACTATAAGGCTTGATAAAATATCTCTTGTTGACTCAAAAGACGAATTTCCTTTATAGGAAATCATAAATGTTTTCGGAAAATACTGATATTCCTCACCAAGCTTTTCATTTGCGCTTTTAAGATTTTCAACGGTTTTCGGCGTTATCGCGGATATGGTAATATTCTCTCTTACAGATTCAATTTTCTTATTCTTGTAGCCCAAATCCTTAAGCACATTAAGTATTACCGTAGGCGATTTTATTTCATTTACGTCGAATGCCTGTCCGTTAAGGGCTTCTCCCTGACTTATGCATTCGTCATCGTACTGGATTATAACCTTTGATGTGTAAGTCTGGCTTCTGTCCACATATAATGTTGCCATAACAAATGCCGCTACGGTTACAAGAGCTATAAATATTTTCCATTTAAATAAATATTTAAATAAATCCCATACTGAAATGCTCATTTTATTCTCTCCTCTTTTTTTTCACAATTTCAATAGATGAAAAAGCTTCTTCAAGCATCAGCATTCTGTCAAAAACACGCTTCTTGAAAAACTCTATAAAAATTACAATTGCAAAAGCAAGAATAAAGCCTAAAATTATAAATTTTAAAATAACAGTCTTACCGTCAGAGCGTCCCTGTAAGCGGACCTTAAAATAATTTCTGGTTTTATGCTCAAGATACTCGTTATCAATTTTTAAAACCTCTTCGGACAAGGCTTCAAGCTCCTTTGACAAACCGGTTATCATTTCCTCGGTTCTCAGCTTCTTATCCGCACCCGCAGGCTCAAAGCCCGAAAACCTGTATCTGAGGCTTCTGTAATTTTCAAGCTCGGCAAGAGTCCTTGCCGCTTCCATTCCGTCCTCATATGACCTTCTTGTAAGCTCGTCAATTCCTGTCGTTGTGCGGCTCATATAATATTTTTGCTTTGCATTGACAGACGGAATAAATGCAACAGCGGCAATATCCGGCGCGTATTCACTTACTGCGGCTTTTGTAATGTCCGAAGCGTCATGCGTTTTTTCATATTTGGTTTCATTTTCCGATATAAGATAATCAAGCCCTCTGACATATTCGGTATTATTTTTTGAAACGCTGTTCTGCACAATGTACGAATAAAATTTTTCAAGGTTTATATTCCGGAAACTTTCAAGCTTCTTTGCCGCCATACCGAGATTTACTCCGTCCTCCGAATAAAACGTATTATTTTCATTCTGATGCGTCTTTAAATAACCGAGCATCATTTCTGTTTTATTCTTAAAAACCCTATGTATTTCCATATAGTCCATATGTCCGAAATCGTAATCCCCGTCCTTATATATAAGAACGTCATTCTTTTCGGAATATTTTTCAGCAAAATAATCGGTGTATGCTTTTTCAAGGCTCTCCATAAAAAGAGCCGCTTCATTTTTTGAAAACTTACGCTTCTGTGTATAATACGCATAAAAGGTTGTGGGCATATAAACTATATTTTCTTCATTCTGCACAGCGGCAATAATGTTATCAAGCGACTGCCCCCTAAGCCTTGTGGTAATAAAAATCCTTGAGCGAAGAAACTCCGTGTCAATATTCTTATCCTTAAGGTTTTTCTTCGCTTTTTCAATTACTTCGGGTGCTTTAAGCTCCGACATTTCAAATATACTTCCATCCGGATTAAGCCCTTTTTCAGCTCCCGGATAGTTGAACTCTATAACCATACTCTTTTGCCTGCCTATTATTATAACATCGTACATAACACCCGCAAAACCAAAGAAAATAACAGTCAAGAGCATAAATGCAATGTGTTTTACTTTTAAAATATGCTTCAGGAAATTTATTATCATTAAAGCTTTTTCCTTTCTCCTAAATTTTTCAGTATATCTTCGGGTAAGGTTCCTTTAAACGACATGGCGCACATTATCATAATATTAAGATACGGTTTAAAAACATAAAAGGTCATCGACATGGAAAATGCCATAAGTGCGAAAAATGCGCACGAATAAATCTTGTCTGTACTGAAAGGCCGCATAAGACACGCAAACATAACAAGTATAAAAAGCAGTAAGCCTAAGAGCCCCTGGTCGCTGAATACCTGAACAAACGTATTATGCGCGACATTGTTGCGAAAGAATTTGTCCGGTGCATTGATAAGTATATCAAAAGAGGACAGTACGCCCGAACCGCCTATAACGCGTTCAGGCTTACGAAGAGTATATTTTACAAGATATTCCCATATTTCAAATCTGCCCGTTGCCTTATCCTCCGCTACTCTTTCAACACTGTAACGCTCTCTCACCGTCTCGGGAAGAAGCGGAAAAACCGCAAAAACAACAATGCACGCAAGCAAAACAGTTGAAACGCAAATTGCTATTTTTGCCTTTATGCTCTTTATGCCTATTAAAATATATGCGAAAACCCCCGCAACAACACCTATAAGACCGCCTCTCGAGCCTGTTTTCAGAACAGAGTACATTATTAGCAGAATTATAACAAAGTACGCAGGCATAAGCCTACGCTTTTCAACAATTCTTTTGGCACATACAATAACCGGCATTATAAAATACGCGCAAAACTGGTTCTGGTCCTCCTCAAAACCGAAAATTCTTATAACGGCACGTTCCTCTGCCTCACTTAAAACCTCTTTGCTCGTAAAAGCGGCAAAAATGCAGATAATACCGACTACAAGCCATGTGTCTTCTATAATTTCCTTTTCACGGCCATTATATATCCTTATGCTTATAAGCAGAAAAGTCAAAAAACCGAGCACCATATCCTTTGTTACCGTCACGGTCCATTCGGGTCTGTACATTGCAAGCTGCAAAACCGTGTACATTACATAAAGGAAATATGTAAAATGAACATAGTTTAAAGAAAGACGGCTTTTCCCAAGCAGCAGTCTTACGGAAAGTACGGCTGCAACAGGCATGGTGACAAGTTTCAGCATTGAGCCGAAGGGTGTGATTATTACCGTAAGCGGCAAACATGCGAGATACATACAGGCCATGACACAGTCAAGGCTTATTTTGTTTTCGGATTCACTCACTGTAAACACCACTCTTTTTTATTCTGATATGGCTACTTTTCGCTCACAACAACACGCTTTATTTTATCAAAGGTGAGAAATACCGGTCTTAAATAAGTCCTTATCCTTGTCATTACGGTATCCATATCCCACCGTTTAAGATATTTTACTGTTTCGGTCGCAAAAATATAGTTGCATTTATATTTTTGCAGAATCGACGCGCCTTTGCCCGTAAGTCCCTGACCGGACTGATAATAGTTATACAAAATATCCGGTATAACCGTGACTCTCTGCGCTCTGGTATAAACCTCAAGCAAAAAAAGCACATCCTCCGCAACCTTCAAATCTTCGCGGAACCTCCACTCTTTTATAAGCGAGCTGCGGTATATTCCGTTGCACAGGTTGTTAAGCCTTATACCTTTTATAAAATACGGGTAAATTTTTTTCTTAAAGTCCTTCTTTTCAATTACATCATAAGTATCAAACTGATTTTGTCTGAGCTTTGATCTGCCGTCCGGATAAACGAGCCTGAGCCTGAATTTAACTATATCGGCGTCCGTTTTCTCAATTACACCCGTGAGTACATCTATTGCTCCCTCAGGCAAATGGTCGTCCGCGTCCAGAAACATAACATAGTCGCCCTGTATCATAGGAATCCCCTTATTTCTTGCGGAGGATACACCGCTGTTTGTCTCGGACGATATGACTCTGACATTATCTTTATATTTTTCAAGAATTTTTAACGTGCCATCCGTCGAACCGTCATTTATAACAATTATATCAAGCTCCGCACCCTTCTGCGAAACAACCGAATCAAGACATTTTTCAATAAACTTTTCACTGTTATACACCGGTATTATAATAGATATTTTCATTCTTTTCCCCCATTTGACGAATAGTTTCTTCACGCCGTTTTCTTTCGTTTTCTTCCGATGACATAATTTTATCATACTCCTCATCGACGCCTTCGGTCGCAGATTTGGTAAACATTATCCTGACCGTCAGCAGAATTATCTTTATGTCGGCAAGAAGCGAATAATTGACAATATAAATTATATCCATTAAAATTCTGTCGGACATTCTCGTATTGTATTTTCCATAGACATGCGCATAACCCGTAAGCCCGGCTTTGACGCAAAACCGCATATCATAATTTTTTACGGTTTCGGAAAAGTAATCCGCAAAAATAGGCCTTTCCGGTCTCGGTCCGACAATTGACATATGTCCCAATAAAATATTGTAAAGCTGCGGAAGCTCATCAAGCCTTGTAGCGCGCAGCACCTTCCCGACCTTTGTAATTCTCGGGTCGCCCTCCGTTGCAAACTGCGCTCCGTTCTTTTCCGCGTCCTTCACCATTGTACGGAATTTATATATGGTAAACACTTTTTTGTTAACTGTGTAACGCTCCTGCTTGTAAATAACAGGACCTTCCGAATCGAGCTTTACGGCAACAGCGCATATTAAAGCTATCGGCAAGGAAATAATGCCCAGAATAAGGGAAACGGCAATATCAAAGCTTCGTTTTAAAAAACGCTGAGACGTACTCATATACGCGCTCTTTTTTTCGATAACGGGTGTATCGTCAAGCTGATAAATTCTGCCGTGAAGCGTTGAAACACCGTCAAGGTCGGCAAGAACACTTACATCCTTTCCGAGCATAAACGCCTTGCTCATTATCCGGTCCGATATATCGTCGGAAATTGCGGGAGAAATAAAAATCAAATCAAACTCTTTCAGCTTTTTTTCTATCAAAGTTTCTATTTCGGCAGGATTATCTTCATCAATCAAATAGTAAAAAGCTTCTCTGCCTTTGATCGCGGCATATTTAAGCTTACGTGCAAGCCTGCTCGCGTTACGCATATTTTCTATAATCAGGAAGCTTCTTTTGTCACCGAATTTTCTGATAAGAAACGCCGCAAGTACCCTCCAGCAGACAATCAGAACCCATGTCAAAACAAATCCCGCAAGCCACGCGCTTACCGTAAGCAGCTCCCATTTCAAAAAAACCGAAACAAAAAACGTGCATATAAATGATGCCGTAACGGAAAGCACCGCCGATATTCCCGCGGCAAATACCTCCTCCGTCATTGACGCGTATTGGTCATACATAATAAAGAAGAAAACAAGAAACACTACAAACGCAATTATATGCCTGTTTTCAAACCCTGCACGCCCGAACTTATTTTCCAATATAAATTTTACAAACGATAAGCTTTGAACGGACAAAAGCATATCAACAATAAATAAAACCGAAACAATAACCGTATTTTTTAACCCTTTAATAACAATCACCCTTTTTGTCCATAAATTAATATAAATCAATTAAAAAAACTGCCGTTTTTTTAATTTGCATTATCGCCGTATTTTTTCCTGTACATTCTCTCGTCCGCGGTACTGAACAATCTTTTTTCCGAAACCGCGCTTATATTTTCTGCATATGAATAACCGACAGATACTCCAATGCCGTATTTTTCACATTCTTTTTCAAATTCGTCTATGTACGCTTGTGCCTTTTCCGCCGGCTCACCGCAGACATATGCCACAAATTCATCACCGCCTATTCGGAAGCAATTATTTCCCGCGGCGTCAGCAAAAACATTTTTTATACATATTGAGGTGTCAACAAGCAATCTGTCTCCCGCGGCATGACCTTCCGTGTTGTTTTTTTCGCGAAGCTTATTAACATCAAACAAAAACATTAACACTCTGCCGCCTTTCTTTTTAAGACTTTCGTTATATGTATTATAGGCAAGACGATTACCGAGATTCGTAAGCGCATCTATTTCCGCAACAACCCTGAACTTTTCCATAAGCTCCGCATTTTTTGTACGCAGGCTGTTATAAGCAGAACCCATTGAATCCATTTCCGTCAAAAAAACAGGCATATTTATGGGCAGCCCATTTTTAATATTCTTTGACGCCTCAATAATCGGATTAACAACATAAAAAAACTTAAATAACATCGTTGTAACCATAAACAAAAAAAACAGTGCAATAATAACCGTCTGAATTTTTAAATAATTCTCTACTTTTTTTGAAAGTATAAAATACTCATTTTCCGAATCGCCAAGCATTTTATCTAAAAAATCGCTTGCTCCCGATTTTATTTTCCTTTTAGACTCCAGATATATTTCATCAAACAACATTTCTCTTGCTTTAAGCTTTGCTTCCTCCGGAGAAAGCGCTGTATCCTCCTCCGTAAGCTCCACGTCAGTGACTTCCTTAAACGGTATATCATTTGGCGGCAGTCCGTAACCGTAAGCGGCAAGCTTCATGGAGTAAAATTCTCTTTCCATAAGCTTATTTGATTCTTCCATGGATTTTTCAATCATATGCTTCTCTTTCCCGGTAGGCAGGATTTCTTTAAGCTCTTTAATTGCCTTATCCCGGTGCTTTAAAACTTTTGCTTCCTCAAAATACTCGTATATATACTTCGTTTTTCCGGTTTCCGCAAACAGTCTTACCTGCTCGGTCAGAATGTCCGAACCGAGTGTAAGCTTGCTTGCTATATCGTTATATTGCATATGTGCTTTTGAAAGCTCTATGCTCTGATTGGCATAGCTGTTCATCCGGACTGTATTCACTGTCATTATAATGCAAAGCAAAACAATAATTGACATAATAAAAATAATAATGCCTCTTAACCGCATTTTATATTCTTTTACAGAAAAATGCTTGTTCATTTTTATACATTCCTTCCGTCAATAGTCAAACGGTTCGGTTAATCGGGTTTTCCGTTTTATTTTTCATTCTTTTAAAGCTGTTTTATCAAATCATCCGAAAAAGAACCGTCTTTACCGTCAGCACTCGTAAGCTCAAAGCATATTTTAACCGCTGATTTTTACATTTTTCTTCAATAATTCCAAGCATAATTTCGCTGTCGGACGCGGTAACGGATTTATACAATTTCTCAATCTATATACACATCCTATAATATTATACCCCAGTGTAAACTTTTTGTCAAGAATTTTGTTGTAATTTTATATAAAACATCAAATATTTTGTCACCAAAAATGTTATTTATTGTATTTTTTCATAAAAAATTTTTTCTTATATTAATAATATTTTTACGATAATATTAAAAATTTTCCTTATGCCTTGACCGCACCGCCTTTTTGTGGTAAAATAATGTAAAGAAAAAATTAGCAGGTGGAAAAGGTAATATGTGGATTTCGGATAAATGGAC
>CACZTG010000186.1 GCA_902783995.1 uncultured Ruminococcus sp.
CCTTCCGCGCTTACGTTAAAGCCGGAATCGTCACTTACAAAATCAACGCTGAAATCTTCGGGCGCGTTTTGCTCCGCTACTCGTTTCTCGGAAAAGCCTTCCTGATTTATTTCGCCTATCTGACTTATAAGCCTTAAATTTTCAAGAGAATCAACGGCAAAGAATTTGATTTTGTCCGCGTCATCCGCGCTCGGATTTACGGAAAAATCGGTGCCTCCGCTTGTTACCTCGCTTAAAACATCTATATCCGTGTTTTTAAGCACTCCGGCCTTATATGACGCTGCGACAACGACAGCACCGCCTGTATATGTATCCGAAGCAAGCTTGCCCGTAATTACATTATCACCGCTTGTCGGCACAATATATTTAAGGTCGTTATTGTCGTTTACGCAAATATCTTTAAAACCTGCCACAGTAAGAGGCGGGTCTGAGAAAAAAGTATTTGTTGTTACAGAGCACTCTGCCGATTTTGAAGCTGTACTTCCGTTTACAGCCTGCACCTGATAAAAATATTCGGTTTCGGGAGAAAGTGCTGTGTCGGTATAGCTTTTTTCTTTAACAGTGTCAATATATTCTCCGTCACGGAAAATATTAAAGCTTACTTCCTCCGTATCATAATCCCACGAAAGTGTGGCGCTGTCGGACGTAACATTATATTTTATATTCTTCGGCATAACCGGAGCATATGCAAGATAAACATCCGTAAAATAGATGATTTTCATGCTGTTTGGACCGCCGGCTATATCTATCGCTATTGTTACGCCGTTTATAGCTTCCGGGTCAAGCACTGTCATTTCCGAACCGTTAAAAGCGTGAAAATCATCACTTGAAAGTATTTCCTTTACCGGTATTTCAACCTCGTAATACTTTAAACGATTTGCTTCCATTTCATCAAGGTCAATGTAATCCGCAAGCTGAACAAACTTTGCATCGGTTGCGAATGTCCCTCCGTTTTTTGTATAGGAAAAACCTATTTTAATGTTTTTTCTGCCGCTGCCATCTTGTATAATTTTGCCAAAATTTGCTCCGGCAGCAACCTTTAACCTTAAAATGTTATTTTCAAAATCCGGCACAAGCGTTTTAAAGCTTTTAAAGCTTGCCTGAGCCATAACCCTGTGAAGAAAGGTTTCCGGTTCCCACGTAACTTGAATAGTGGCGGCTGTATTGCTTGTAACATAGTACGCACCCCGCCCGCTATCCGTCGATGTTGACATAGCCAGCGGACTGTATCTGTTCATGTTAAATTGTATGTTGCGGACAAGCCCAACGCCCAATTCACTGTCTTCCATGGTTAAAAGCACATATGTTTCCGCTTTTTCATCAGGCGATATGTCGTCCGCAAAAACGTATATGTTAAGCGTCATCGCAAAAAGCAAAACAACCGTGAGTACTGTTTTTAAATATTTTTTCATTTTCCGGCTCTCCTTTCAATCATTTAAAATATCTCTGAAACGGCGTTATGCCTTTAAACAAAGCTTTTTCGCATTCCTCATCAATGTAGTAAAAATTGTCTTTTTTTATAACGGGATTTTTCCACTTGACAAGCTCATTATCCACAAAGGTCTGATATGCGCCTTCCGTTATATCTACCTTCCTTGAGTGTGAAGTGAAAACATTTACAAGGTTTGTGTTAGGGTTATCGTAATATGCCGCGCCGTAATTATTGCATACACTTTCAAGCTCTTTATATATTACGCCGTTTTCCTCAATCGTCTCAGCTCCGCCTTCTTTCGACTTTTCGGCTTCAAAAGTTATATCCTCATACCTGAAATCATTTTCCCCCACAAGCTCTATAAGACCGTAATCACTGGTAAAGGAGTAATAATCCGTATTTTCGGTGCTCCAAGTCATAATTGAGGTTCTGCTGTTATCCGGGGTATCGTCGTCATTACAAACAATTTCAAAGCCCAGAACGGCTCCAAGCTCCGGTATTTTTTCGACTTCTGTCCATGGTACGGCAATTTCCGCTTCGTAGCCGCCTTCGTGTACATTGTACTTTTGCACAATATTCGGCGCTTTTTTATTCTGATAGTATGTACTTTTATCTCCGTTTATAGGACCTGAGAACAACTGTTTATCTGCAGGCTCAAACGCTCCGGCCCTGCTTGCGCTCGGATTAAACAAAAACTCTATACTGTCATTATTGTATGCATTCTGCGTATCACAATGAAACTGCGTGTCCTTTACCTTTGCGCCTATATATATGTATTTTTCATCCCACAAAAGTCCGATATTGCATATGTTGTTTGAAGGATAGTTGCCCGTAACCTGCTTGCATATCTTAATATCGGTTTTCCATGAGCTTTCTTTAAGTTTTCCGTCAATGTCAATCGTTTCATCGGTTTTACGCACATACATTTTACCGTTTACATAATGCGGAGTATTATCATCTCTTATATGTGTGACGAAAATGGTTTCGTCTGTCATATTCCCATATAAATCCACAGCCTTAACTTTAATCTCATTTTCGCCCTCCGAAAGATTAGTCTTTGCGGAAAAAGTAAGGTCGTCATTTACAAAAACATCATCTCCGCCGATAACAAGTGATGAAAGCGGTTCGTTAATATTACCCGAAATCAGATATTCCCAGTCGTTTGTAACTTTTTCACTCTCGTTAAAGGTTATTTTCGGCTTAACGGAATCGCAGAAAATTTCAACCGTTTTTTCTTTACGAGACGAACCCGAAACCGCTGAAATTTCAAGCTTATTTACTCCCTGATTAAGCTCCATGGGAATCTCAAAGCTGCTGCTTTTCTTCTCATTCATTTTTTTGCCGTTTATATATATATCGGCATCTATTCCCGTATGTATTTTAAAAGTGTATTCCGCTGTGTTTACCGATTCCGGCAGTTTTTCAATATTTAAGTTTATAAACCCTTCGGTATAGACCACATCAAATGTTTCTTTCGTAATTTTCCCGCTTGAGCTGTCCTTACATTCAAGCACTATACTGTTTTCTTCTTTCGCATTGATTTCAAAGCTGAAACTTAAATCGTCCTTGACTTTAACTTCTTTTCCGTTCGCCGTAAGATAATCAACCTTTTCGTCAACACAGCCTTTAATGACGATTTCATCTTTCGGAACGGTATATACTCCGTCCGCATAGCTTGATGTTTCATCGGGTATAATTGTAATTTTAGATTCTGAAAAATCCTTATTTTCCGTAACAATAACATTTATAGAACACGGCTCACATATAAAGTTTTTAATCGAACCGCCTATGACGTTTCTGTAGGAAACTTTGGCCTCCTGGTCGGTATCTGCATTTATTGTATGAATTTTTGCGCTTACTCCGCTGAGACCGTTAATGTTATATTCTTTTTTTACGTTATTTTTATTTACAACAACAAGTACTGTCGTACCGTCTTCCCTTATAAAGGCACCGAAGTCACTTCTGAGTCCCATTGTATTAAACATTGTTTCATCATCTGTCCAGCACCAGTGAACAACCGAACCTACCGGAACATTTTTCCATATTGTTCCGAGCGCAACGCCGATATTGTTCTTCTTAACTTCGCTAAAACCATTGCCGTAAAGAAAAGCCTGACTGCCTCCCAAAGCGCCGGTTTCCATAAATCTTGTCGTCTTGTCGGGATATGTAAACTGCCTATGCTCATATCCGTTCCAGTACATCCAACAGTTTATTCCTCCAAACATAATATCACCGAGCATAATCTCTGTTGTAAATATAGAATTGGTGAGATTCATGGAAATATCTCTGAGCGCTGCGTATTCGGGAATTGTTCCGGTGCCGCCGGAAAATTCCGTTTCCCAACGCTCTTTTTCCGGAAAATTAGAACAGTTCATTGCAAATTGATATACGTCTGTATCCTTTGAAGCGCCCGTTGATATTGCACAATATGAATGTGTACCGAATATACCTATCGCATCGGTAAATTCAGGGTCATCATAAAGTGAACTGAAATTCGTGCCAAGTATAACCGAATGCTGATAATAAGAGGCACATTCGGGAGCTAAAAGCCTTACGTCCTTATAGCCGCCCTCGTCAAGTGCTTTTCTCATTTTTTTTGCAATTCGCTGGTATTGTCCAAGCGTAATACGGCACCAATTTCTGCCTGTCTGCGGTTCGTTCTGGAAAGAATAAGCAACGGGAGCTGTGCAGCCGTGTGAGGTTAAATAATCAAACGCATTTACTATAAACTGACAATAAAGGTCTTCATAGTCGGGATTAAAGCGGTATGCTCCATACTCTCCCAACATCATTTCATAAGGCGGAGTCCACGAGGTTATCATATAATCCTTAATGCCTGCGTCCTGTCCCATTTTTATTGCGGCAACCGTCTTATCCATCCAGTCTGTATTAAGGCTTGCGTCACCGTTTCCGCACTCCGAAACAATCTCTCCTCTGAGTATTGTCACGCCTATATCGTTAAAAAGCATTGACATTGCGGCTTTTCTGGTAATCACAGAGGTGTCTGTATTCGAGGTCTTGCTTCTGTTCACTGTGCCGCCGTAATAATTTGCCGGAAAACAGCCCCAGCCTGTTATTTTCTGTCTTTCATAAGGCAAAACGGTTATTGTTTTAATATCAGTGCTTTCCGCCGCCGCTATATTTAACGGTACAGATATCATACATATTGCCATACACATGGAAACAATAATAGCCGTTGCTTTTTTCATATTGATATTCCCCCTGACTTAAAATGCATATTAAAACTCATTTCTGTTTTTTTCAATATTTTAATCCTTTGTACAGTAAACACAAGCTCCTGCTTTTTGCAACTGTTTTTTAAGCTCCGATATATTAACACTTCTTACGTTTTCGCTATCTGCCGCAAGTGTTGCGGCTGTTCCGGCTGCCTGACCGGTGATAAAGCAGCCCGGCATCACACGCACCGACGCCTGCATTTTTCTGTCTGTGCCAATACACCTTCCTGCAACCAAAACATTTGAAAAAGAAACCGGAATAAGTGAACGATACGGTATTCCGTACGATTCACCTTTACTGTACCGCAAACTCGCATATTCTTTCTCAAACCTTTCAAATTCTTTTTCCGAGGTGTTCATAATATGCATATCTACCGGATAACAGTATCTGCCTATTTCATCATCGAAGCTCGCCCTGCATATAAAATCGTTAATATTTAACATATAGTCACATTTAATTCGCCTTGACTCTCTGACGCCTAAAATACACGCCGTTGCGCATAGCTCTGTTTTTTCAAATCCGGGAAGATATTTTCTGTAATATTTTTCATATTCCTCCATAGATTTTCTTCCGCTTACCATAGCAGCCGAAAGCGAGCCTTCATCCGTTGGCTTAACACCGAAAACGTGCCCTATATTACCTCCGCCGTTTCCACTGCTTTTATAAAAAATTCCTGTAAGCTGTTTATCTTTTTGAGAAAGAATCCCGTCACGAAATGCTTCTTCAACAAATCTGTTTTGCCTACCCGAAATCCGGCTTATATCAATATTTGTCCACATACTGCATAATGTTGCCGGCATAACCTCGCCGTCTGAATCTCCCAGCTCATATTCCCCGCCGCCAAAAGCACATAAATCACCGTCTCCGGTTGCGTCAATATATATTTTTGCTTTGACAGCAAAGAGACCTGTTTTTGAGCCTAATACAACATATTTTACCTTATCTTTTTCACAGATAACGTCAAGTAAGCTTGTAAAAAAAGAAAATTCCACGCCAGCGTCACATATTATTTTGTCATATTCTCTTTTAAGTTCCTCGGTATTTATTGTTGTCCAATAGGAATCAAGCGGCATATCATGTGTAATGTTCTTTCGTATCTCATAACCGATTCCTGCCGCCAAAATATTCACACCGTCTCCGAAAGGCGCAAAGGCAGGTACCATTCCCGATGTTCCGAGACCTCCAAAGCTGCCTGTAGCCTCGGCAAGAAACACTTTCCTGCCGCATCTTGCCGCAGCGACTGCCGCAGCAACGCCGGCAGGACCGCCTCCCGCGACAAAAATATCAACTTCATATTTTATACTGAGCTCCCTTTTGTAAAGCATATATCCTGTCTCCAATATTATTTTTATTCCTTAATTGCTCCGGAAGCAAGTCCTGATACAAAATATCTGTTGCCGAAGGCGTACGCTATAAGCACCGGAACAAGGGCTATTGCGGAGCCGGCAAACATAAGATTCCACGAGGTTGCCGCCTCGCCGCCCGATTTTAACGCAACAACGCCGGCTATAAGAGTTCTCTGTTTCGGATTGCCGAGCGTGAATATTGTCGGCATAAGATATTCGTTCCACGAATTTTTAAAAGCGAGTATTCCGACTGTTGCAAGTACCGGTCTTAAAAGCGGAGCAATTATGTAGTAAAAGGTCTGTATAAAATTGCATCCGTCTATCCTTGCCGCCTCATCAAGACCTATCGGAAGCGAGGTTATAAAAGATTTTACAAGATACATATTAACTACGTTTATACCGAAAATCTTTATGATTATAAGTCCCCAAAGCGAACGGTTAAGCTTAACAATATTCAGTATATTGAAAAGCGGATACACTGTTATTGTTCCGAGGTGTATAAAGAGAAGAGCCGAAAAAAGCATAAATATAAACTTTTTTCCGGGAAACTCGCCTCTTGCGAAAACATAGCCGCACATAGCGCTTTTAAGCATAACTGCACAGGTTATTATAACCGTATAATATGTACTGTTTTTTATGAGAAGCAATACGTTAAAATCCTCCGAATTCCATGCCTGTATATAGTTATCAAAAGTAAATTCACTCGGAATTATTCCTCCGGGATTCGCAAGTATCTCGCCGTTTGTTTTAAACGAGGCAAGAACCGTATAAATAAGCGGAAAAATTACAAGCAAAAGAATTACCGAAAGCAGCAAATATAAAAAACAGTTTTCTTTAATACTTCTTTTCAATTCATTTCCTCTTTTCTGAATTTCTTAATAAATTGATGACATACGTTTACTCAGCCTGTTATATATAAGCGTTATTCCAAGCATGATAAGCGCCGAAACTATAGCAAGCGCGCAGCCGTAGCCTATGTTTGCGTTTGTCTGCGCAAAGCCCGGTACAAACTTACTTGTCATATAGGGCATCATCGTATAGGTCTGACCTCCGGGCGCTCCGTTTGTCATAACAAGGACAATATCGCTTGTATTGAGCGTTCCTATTATTGACATCATCAAAATTATCTGGAATACCGGTGCAATACAAGGAAGAGTTATTCCGAAAAAAGTCCTGAATCTTCCCGCGCCGTCAAGCTTCGCGGATTCGTATATATCTTCGGAAATATTATTAAGTGCCGACAAAAAATACAAAAGGTTTATTCCGAAAGTATGCCAGGTATCCGCAAAGGCAAGCGAGAAAAGCGACGACCATTTATGCTCAAACCAGCCCACATGCTCTTTGATTATTCCGCTGTCGAGAAGCAGACGGTTAATAACGCCGAAATGCGAGAACATATTTGAAAATATAAGTCCGATAATCGCGACACTCACGACGTTAGGCATAAAGAACATCGTCCTGAAAAAGCCTGTGCCTTTAAGTTTTTTTGAAAGTACGACCGCAAGTAAAAGAGCAAACGGTATCTCCATGGGTATTTTTATAATCGCAAACTGAAAGGTTGTAAGAACGGCTTTCCAATAGGTCGTGTCATTGGTAAATATATTTATAAAGTTCGTCCAGCCTATAAACCTTGTGTTTGACGGAACGCCGTCGTAGCTGAACCATGAAAGCCTGAGCGCCCATATTATGGGGTACAGCGTAAGCGCCAGAAACCCGATTAATTCTGTCGAAATCATAATATAACTCCAGAACACCGTATCTTTGTCATACTTCTTTTTAACCGCTCCGGCGGCTCCTTTTTTTATAGCTGCATTTGCTGATTTCATATAAACCTGAGTCCTTTCGGTTTTTTTACTTTCTTTCTGTATTGTAGTCTCCTATTATATAATCTTCACGTTTAAGGTTATCGTTCACCGCAAACTTCTTCGCAACGCCTTCATTTGTACGTTTACTGAGGTCAACAAGAAGCTCATGCATATCGCCGGTTTCCGGCCAGATGTTTGTTTTGAAAATTTCGGCAAATGTAGGCGTTCCTTCAAGGTCGCTCGGCATTTCGGAAGGATATTCCATACTTATTTCTCTGAAGCTCCCGAAAATTGCCCATGCCTTATGTATATTATCCTTTACCTTTGCTTTTTCAATTACGCTTGTGCGGTAAGGAATGCATATTCCCTGTTCGTAAAGGTCCTTAAGAACCTCGTCGCTGTGGAACCATTTATATACTTCAAGCATTGTTTCTTCGCCGATTCTTTCAAGCGACTGCTTGTTTATAACAAGCCCGCCCGCGTTAGCCATTCTCTGGAAATAAGCCTTATCCTTGTTTTCAAGCGGAAGCAGCGCAACCGACCAGTTGCATTTTGCGGGGAACTGCGAGGTAAGAACGGCAACGTCATACGAGCCGCCGAAAATCATTCCTATTTTCCCTTCCGCAAAAAGCGCTCTTGCCATATCGTTGTCTATGCTTTCCTCACCGGGATATATACTACCGTTATGCTTCATTTTAAGAAGCGTTTCAAACGCCGGTTCAACAACCGTATAATCATATTCTCCGGTTTTAGGGTCATAACCCTTTGTTCCCTTTGAAGCAAAGGTCATATTCAGAAAATTTGCATAAACGTTTGTACTCTTAAAAGGAAGAATAAGTCCGAACTCGTTTTTCTTTGTGTCGGTAAGTTTTTTCGCGTCTTCTATAAATTCCTCGTATGTTTCGGGCGCTTTCGGGTTTCCTTTTTCGTCAACAATACCTTTAGCCTTAAACATATCCTCATTGTAAATAAGACCGAATGTATTTACATAATAAGGAACCTTATATGTTTTTCCGTCATACGTTGTCACAAAGAATTTTTTTGCCTCATCGTCAAGAACGCTGTCTAAGTATTCCTGTCCGCCTTTTATATCGTTAAGCGCGATTATGTTGCCGCCTTCGGCATATTTTTGAGTCGCGAAACATGTAAACATATCGGGCGCCTGATTTGAAGCTATGGCAAGGTCAAGAGTCTGTGCAAAATCTCCCTCTTTTACGGTATATACAAGCTTAACGCCAAGCTCTTTTCCTCTATTTGCGTTAAACTCATCAACCATACCTTTTATAACATTCTTACTGTGAGAATCGCCTGTCCATATGGTTATTTCCTTTATGGCTTCACCTTCAGAGCCTTTGGAAGAATTACATGCGCAAAACGCCGTAAGCATAGCTGCGCTTAATAAAAATGCTAATCCCTTTGCTAATTTTTTCATAAAAATGTTTCCTCCTTACGCGAATAGATATAACTTATCCGCAAATATATTTTTTCTTATTATAATTATAACACTGTATTTCCGTTTTGCATAGTACAGTCTTTTCCTACCCTTTTTCCGTAAAAAAAGAACCACGTTCCTTTGAACCCGGTTCTCATTTTTAGGCTTAAATATCTTTAAAAAAGTTTTCAAAAAGCTTTAAATCCTTTATATCATAAAGAAGATGCCTTAATGATTTATAGTGCAGCTTTCTTAAAATATTTGTTATATGATATTTTACCGTATTCAGCTCAACAAATCTCTCCGCCGCAATTTCTTTCCGGCTTTTGCCGTTATATGCGGCTTTAAGAATTTCCAATTCAGTGTTTGTAAGACTTGTCATAATCGAAAGCAGATACATAAAGCTCTGCTTCATCTGATGAGCTTCCATATAGCCGCTTACAAGCCTTTTCGCTATATACGGTCTTATAAAATCCTCATCATCATAAACTCTGCGAATACTTTTACATATTTCCTCCTTACTTTCGGTTTTAAGTATATAATCCACAGCTCCCGCGGCATATGCTTCAAAAATATAATCATCCTCCGCGTGTATTGTTATGATTATTATTTTAATATCGGGATATTTAAGGTGAATTTTCTTTATTGCCTCTATACCGGCTTTTTCGGTGTCCATCTGTATATCCATAAGTATGATATCCGGTAAGGTTTCATCGACAATTTCAAGTACACTCTTTTCATCACAGGCTGTCCCCACGACTTCCATGTCCTCCTGCGATTTTATAAGCCTCACAAAATAATTTTTAATTTGCTCCACATCATCGCAAACCACTATACGAATAGCCATATCCTTCTCCGTTCCGCCGCAAAGCAAAGCTTAAAAACACCTTAAAAGCGGCTTGTTTTTTTACCATATTGTATGCTTTTCACTGTACTTTCCCGGAAGTAAAATCTGAAACTCGGTATATTCGCCAAATACACTGTCGCAAAAAATTATTCCAAGATGCGCTTTAATTACCTTATATGAATATGATAGCCCTATTCCCCAGTTTTTATTTGTTTTCTTCGTGCTGAAAAGCGGATTATACAGCTTTTTTATGTTCTTTTTTTCAATACCGCAGCCATTATCCCAAATTGATATGCATACCCAGTCCGAATCCGAATAAAGAGAGATTTTTATTTTTCCGTCCTTTTTGCCGGAAATATTTATGGCTTCCACAGAATTTACAAGTATATTGTAAATCGCTTCAACAATCTGAGAACGCTCAGCCAATATATATACAGGTCCTGTGAAATAGTTTTTCTCTACGGCAATTTCTCCGCACGTAAGTCTCGAAACGGCATCATCTATACAAGACTGTATGTCCGTTTCCGATACTTTTTTTATATCGCTGTTTGTAAGATTCGCAAAAGTTTCAAGCTGACTTAAAACATCTCTTGATATTTTATTGATTTGCCCAGTTATTGAGCTTAATCTTCCGTCGCTTTTATAATCCTCCTCTATTTCGTCACAAAGCGCCATTATAGCGAAAATTGAGTTTTTATAAGAATGAGTGACATTTCGTATATCTGTCGGAAGAACCTTTGTGTTCTTTAAAATCAGCCTGTTTCTGAAAAAACTGACTCTGTCAAATATCCTGTATCTTGCAAGAATAATATAAAAGATATTAATAACAATAAGTGCCGCTGTTGAAAAATAAATATAATACTTATTTACAAAACCGTTTCCGTAAACCGTAAAATTTTCAAGCTCAATATTATTTATTACCTTTCCTTTAAACGGTCCGAATATAAAAGTCAAGGCAAAAAACAAATCTATAATACCGAGAAAAGCAGTCAAAATGGCATACTGTTTTTTCTTGAACGACAGCGGCGTATTTTTATAGCCGGATATTATAGCAACATACGGCAATATAAAACTGACTGCAAAAAGTGCTATATTGTAAAATTCAAATATATATGTTAAAACTCTTCCAAGCCCGGCATTTTGCACATCCGTTGAATTTTTTATAATAAACAGCTTCTGAGAAACAGTAAATGAGTTAAAAAACATGTATAAAACTCCAAGCAGAACACATATCAATATAAAAACAACCTGCTTTTTTGTGTTTGCTTTAGTGCTTTGAAAAACACTTACAATCAAAAGCTTTGATGTCATAAACAAAACAACACCGAAATTTACAAGCATATGAATATGAAAAAAATTCATATTAACTTTTGTCATCATCATAAAAATAACATTCTCAATATCAAATACGGAATAATAATTCGAAAGCTTTATAATATAAAATATCATGGAAATAAATATAATATCAAGCGAAGCAAACATTCCGGTAAATATCCATGCAAAGGTATTGTTTTTATTCCTTGCGATTATTATCAACATAAATAAAAATATAAAAACTATGGTTAATATCATGAAAATACCTCACATAACTCTTTACTCATATTACGAGTATAGCACAAAGAAATATTTTTGTCAATGTTTTTAAAAAAGCACCTTTATTAAAAATCCTGCTTTTTAATCACAGGATAAAGCTGAATTGTATTTCCGCCGTCAACCACAAGCTCCGCTCCCGTTGTGTTTCTCGCGTGAGCCGCAAAATACCATACGGCG
>CACZTG010000187.1 GCA_902783995.1 uncultured Ruminococcus sp.
GTGCGCAGAGGCAGTGCTGATATAACAGGAAGAATTTGCGTTATCGGTTCAAAAATAAATGAAAATGATATTTCAAAGCTTTTCGGAATCGGAGCATAGTCATAGGCTAATGAGAGGAATGGTTTAAAATGGATATACCTGTATATCTTTTTACGGGTTTTCTGGAATCCGGCAAAACAAAATTTATTCAGGAAACACTTGAAGACGAGCGTTTCAAAACAGGTGAAAAAACTCTTGTCATAGTATGTGAGGAAGGCGAAGAAGAATACAATGCAGAGCGTTTTGCCGAAAAAAACACGGCTTTTGTCAATATTGAAAGCCCTGATGCTTTAACACCGCAAAAATTTGCTGCTTTTGAAATGAAATATAAACCTCAGAGGGTACTTATAGAATATAACGGAATGTGGCTCTTAAAGTTGCTCTTTGACGCATTGCCGGATAACTGGCTTATTTACCAGGAAATAACTTTTGCGGACAGCAGAAATTATGAATTCTATAATGCGAATATGAGAAATCTTGTTGTTGATAAGCTTAACAGCTGTGAGCTTGTTGTTTTTAATCGCTGGAACCCTGATATTAACCAGGAATCACTACACAAAATCGTCCGCGGTATAAGCAGAAGGACGGATATAATATACGAAGATAAAAACGGTAACGTTATGTATGACGAAATGGAAGATCCTCTTCCTTTTGATATCAACGCCCCTATAATTGAAATTGCCGACCGTGATTTTGCAATCTGGTTCAGAGATTTTGCGGAAGAACCCGAAAAATATCAAGACAAGACCGTAAAATTTAAAGGTATTGTCGGGATAAACAAGAACATTCCGGCAAACAGTTTTATAATAGGCAGGCATGTAATGACCTGCTGCGTTGAGGATATTTCTTTTAAAGGTATTGTATGTGTGGCAAAAGAAAAGCCCGACCTTTCAAGCCGTGACTGGATAATTCTTACAGCTAAAATCACAGAAGGTACTCATGCTGCGTATAATGGCAAAAAAGGTCCGATACTCAAATGCGTTTCAATGGAAAAATCCGAGGCGCCGGAGCAGGAAGTCGCTACATTTTATTAATTTTTAAAAATATTCATATAACGCAAAATTAGCCTTGATTATTTTTGCGTTATATGTTATAATTATTATTATGCGGATGTGGTGAAATTGGCATACACGCAAGATTTAGGTTCTTGTGCCCCCTGGCGTGCAGGTTCGACCCCTGTCATCCGCACCACGTAAGAAAACACATTTGTTTACCAAGCAGATGTGTTTTTTTGCTCACAGACCTCATAGATACGCGCTTTACTGGCATTTTTTCGGCTTTCGGAGTAGAAGCCGGAAGCTTTATTTTTTTGCCAAAAATTGCGAAAAATTCGTAAAATTCCTCGAATTATTACTAACGCCAAAAAGCGCGGAGGGGCGGACTTGAACCCTTCAAACCCGCATAAATACTTGCTTTTTCAAAATAGTTCAAGCCCCTACTGCTGAGCTGTCGATAGCTTTTTGTATAATTTTAGAAAGTGACAATATATGAAAAAATCAGCATCCATTACCCTGTACATATAATAATTACACTCTTTCTGTTGAAAAAAGTGTTTTCTTGTGATATAATATAGAATGAATTAGTGTAAAATCATTGAAGTTATATTAAAAAAATTGAATGTCCTTGCAGTATAGAGGAAATTGGAATGGATAAAAGTATTCTGCCTATGACCTTCAATGCAACAAAGGATATAAGAGATAAGTATGTATTATCAAGATTATGCTGGGATTCGGGTATAATTGATGATATAAAATTTTGTTGACGGAAAGAGGAAATTTTATGAATATTTTAGTAAGCATGAATGAAAACTTAAGGGCAATGTTCTTTAGTGATGATATATATGATAGTTTAAAAGATATAGGTAATGTTACATACAACGATACAGGGAAAAACTACAACCAAGAGGAATTAAAAGAGCAATTAGCCGATAAAGATGTAATTATCACAGGATGGGGACATACAAAGATAACTCCCCAAATAGCCGGCGAAAGATTAAAGCTTGTTGTTCATACGGGAGGCACATTAGGCCCAATCATTGACAGCGGGCTTTATGATACGGGAATTAAAACAGTAAGTGGCAATGAAATATATGCAGAGTCTGTTGCGGAAGGTGTTATTGCTTATATTCTATGCGAATTGAGAAAGCTTAATTTTCACTCCGGAAACACAAAAAACGGAATATGGACAAAAAACGAAAACCTTGGAACAAGGTCATTAAAAGGTAAAACTGTAGGCATAGTAAGTCTTGGAAGAATCTCTACATATCTCATCAAACAACTCAAACCATTTGGCGTTAATATAAAAGTTTACTCGACATCTCCTGATGATAATAAGAAAAAGGAGCTTGGGTTTGAATATGGGACATTGGAGGAAATATTTTCAAACAGCGATATCGTGACAGTTCATACAGCAGCAAATGATGAAACCTTTCACATGATAAACAAAAATCTTCTGAAATTATTGA
>CACZTG010000188.1 GCA_902783995.1 uncultured Ruminococcus sp.
CACAATTCTGTGGCTGTGAGGCGCGTAAAACCCCGAAATAATCGCACCGTTTTTATCTGTTCCTATCGGAAGCTGAATTTTGTTACGATAAAAAAAACGGTTTTCACATGGGATAACGGGAAGTACATTAATTTCTTCGTCACGGAAAATTTTTTTCATACAATCCTTTACACGGTTACGTTTAAATTCAAGCTGACTTTCGTATTTCAAATGCATAAGGCTACAACCGCCGCATTTGCCGTAAACGGGACACGGAACAGTCTCCGCGCGGTCATCTGACGGCTTTGTTACGCTTGTGAGCTTGCCAAACATATGGCTTTTTGTTTTTTTCACTATCTTAACAAGCGCCGTATCACCTTTTGCGGCGTACGGCACAAAAACCGGTATGCCGCCAATCCTTCCGACGCCTTCGCCGTCATAGCCCATACCATCTATATAAATATTTGTTTCATCATTTTTATTTATCATTTTTACTCCCTGCCGCGCGAACAGAAACCTCACCGGATTTAACCTCCGATATTTTACCGTCGTCGGTTTTTATAAGCAAACCTCCCGTGGAGGTAACATCAAGGGCGTATGCTGAAATCGCGTTATCCCCACGTAATACGGTTATTTCATTATTTAATGTAATACAGTCTTTCCTGTACTCGTCAATCGAAAACCCGCCCTTTTTATACAATTTGTAAAAATTATTAAGAACAGCGGCAGCAAGCTTGCAGCGGTCAACGGTATGCCCGGTTTCCAGCAAAACCGAAGTTGCCGTGTCACGGATATCTTTTTCAAAAGAGCGTTTTTTATGATTCGCGTTTATCCCTATTCCCACAATACAGTAAAAATCGTTATTTATTTCACCGGTAACCTCACAAAGTATTCCGCAAAGCTTTTTACCGCCTACTTGCAAATCGTTCGGCCATTTTATATCGCAGGATATATTACAAACCTCCTCAACCGCTTTTTTTACGGCGACAGCAGCGTAAAGACTCATTATAGGAACTTTTTCATACGTCATATCGGGAGTTAAAAGAAACGACATATATATACCGTCCGAATCGGGCGACTGCCATACTCTGCCCCTTCTTCCCCTGCCGTCTGTCTGACACGAAGCAAATACAGCCGTACCTTCCGCGGCGTGAAGATTACAAAGACTTCTTAAATAAAGATTTGTTGAATCAACCATATTAAGAACAATGATTTTTTTCCAAAAATCATTGTTTTCGGTATAATGCTCTATTACCGCCTGACAAAGCACATCGGGAATTTCTCTTAAAGAATACCCTTTGCCCGAAGCGGCTTCAATTTTAAAGCCTTCGTTACGGAGTGAGGAAATGTATTTCCATACAGCGCTTCTTGTAACGCCGGAGTGTTCGCAAAGCTCCTCTCCCGAAACATATCCGCCCATATTTTCAAGCAGACGTTTAATTATGTAATCTTTCATATCAGCTCATAACCTTTCAACACGGAATAAGACACCCTTTTGCCTTACCGTCCTCTATTTCAACAATACCGGCACTGCGCTGCGCAGAATTATACCCGCCGGGATTGAGCAGCAAAATACCGTTCTCCCGAACGCACAGCGGAATATGCGTATGCCCGAATAAAGCAACCCCGGCATTAAGCTCCTCTGCACGGAAAAAAATGCGTTCATATCCGAATTTTACGCCGTATTTATGCCCGTGAGTAAAAAACAGCTTGACACCGCCCGTAACGTATTCCCGTTCAACCGGCGCATTACGGCTATGAAAATCATTATAGCCGCATACGGCAATAAGCGGAACGTCAGGATAAAGCTTTTTTATTTTTTCGGCGTCCGACACGTTGTCACCGAGATGAATTATCATATCATAGCTGCTTAAATTATCAAGAAATGAAATAGCGTAATCAAGGTGATGATGCGTATCCGAAAAAACAACAATTCTATACATACAGCGCCTCTTTAAATAATAGTCAGTTTTAATTTTACAATATTTTTTGAATTTAGTCAAGTGTTTTTGTTTTTTTTGTACTCATAATATTTATTTGCGACCGAAATAACAGTAAACGAAAGAAAAAGCCATATGGCGGAATAAGGAAGAC
>CACZTG010000189.1 GCA_902783995.1 uncultured Ruminococcus sp.
AACCGTTTTCCCAGTAGCTTTTCTCGCAAGCTCTGTTGCGAGCTTGACGCGCTGCGCCTCGCCGCCCGAAAGTGTTGTGGCGCTTTGCCCCATTTTAATATACCCGAGACCTACATCATCAATTGTCTTGAGCTTGTTTTTAATCCTCGGAATGTTTTCAAAAAACTCAACGCCTTCGGAAACAGTCATATCAAGCACATCGGCAATATTTTTGCCTTTATATTTTACTTCAAGTGTTTCACGGTTATAGCGCTTGCCCTTACATACCTCGCACGGAACATAAATATCCGCAAGAAAATGCATTTCTATTTTTACAATACCGTCACCCGCGCAAGCCTCACATCTGCCTCCGCTTAAATTAAAACTGAACCTTGAGGAGCTGTAACCGCGCATTTTTGCATCGTTTGTGGACGCGAAAAGATTTCGTATATCTGTAAAAACACCCGTGTATGTCGCAGGATTTGAGCGCGGCGTTCTGCCAATCGGCGACTGGTCAATATTTATTACCTTATCGAGATATTTAAGACCTATAATATCTTTATGCTTTCCGGGTTTAAGCCTCGCGCCGTTAAGCTCGTTTGCAAGCCTTTTATAAAGTATTTCGCTTATCAGAGAGCTTTTGCCGCTGCCCGACACGCCCGTAACGGCTGTCATAACACCAAGAGGAAACTCAACATCAATATTTTTAAGGTTGTTCTCGGCGGCACCGCAGACTTTTATTGATTTCCCGCTGCCTTTTCGCCTTTTTGAAGGAACAGGGATTTTTTTGACTCTGCTTAAATATTGCCCCGTTACGGAATTTTTATTTGCCTTTATATCGTCAACCGTGCCTTCGGCAACAATTTTACCGCCGTGCACGCCTGCCCCCGGACCGATATCCACAATCCAATCCGCAGCATACATGGTATCCTCATCGTGTTCCACAACAATGAGGGTATTTCCAAGCTGCTGCAAACCTCTCAGCGCCGCAAGAAGCTTGGCGTTATCTCTCTGATGAAGTCCTATGCTCGGCTCATCGAGTATATAAAGAACTCCCATAAGCCCCGAGCCTATCTGTGTGGCAAGGCGTATTCTCTGAGCTTCGCCGCCCGAAAGCGAGCCTGCGCCCCGGCTTAGAGTCAGATAATCAAGCCCGACATTTACAAGAAAACCCAGCCTTGCTTTTAGCTCTTTTACAATTTGGTGCGCAATTTTTTCTTCACGTTCTGTCATTTTTAAGTTTTCAATAAACTTTTTGGATTCATCGACAGGCATATCGCAAAACTCTTTTATATTGAGTCCTCCAACCGTAACGGCAAGGATTTCGGGTTTTAATTTCGCACCTTTACATTCACTGCACGGCGTTGTGCTCATATAGGCTTCAATCTCCGACCTTGTCCATTCGGAGACAGATTCATGGTATCTTCTTTCCAGGTTATTTATTATGCCCTCAAATTTTCCGATAAATCTGCCGGAGGATTTTTTATGCTCATAGGTGTATTCAAGCTCCTCCGGAGTGCCGTAAAGTATAGCGTTTACAGCATCACTGCTCATTTCGCATATCGGTGTATCAAAGTCAAAGCCGTAACGTTTTGAAAGTGAGGAAAGGTACATATACGCCATAGATTTTTTATCATTAATGCTGCTCCAGCCGCTTGCTGTTATTGCACCTTCTTTAATTGACAGTTTCGGATTTTTAATTATAAGCGCCGGGTCAACCCCCATAACAAAACCAAGCCCCGCGCAGTGTGGACACGCGCCGTAGGGATTGTTAAACGAAAAAGCTCTGGGAGTAAGCTCCGGCATACTTATTCCGCAATCGGGACAAGCGTAGCTTGAGCTGAAAACCCGCTCATCACCTCCCGAAAAGCTGATTAACACAAGCCCGCCGCTTATTCCGAGCGCTGTCTCAAGCGAATCTGTAAGACGACTTTTAATATCGCCTCTTACGGCAATACGGTCAATTACAATTTCAATATTGTGCTTTTTTGTTTTCTCAAGCTTTATATCCTCGTCAAGCTCCAGCGTTTCACCGTCAATTCTGGCTCTTACGTAACCGTTTTTGCGGGCATTTTCAAGTATTTTCGCGTGTTCTCCCTTTTTACCTCTTACAACAGGAGCAAGTACAGTGAATTTAGTGCCTTCGGGATACTCCATAATCTTATCCGTCATTTGGTCAACCGTTTGCTGCCGGATTTCCTTTCCGCATTTCGGACAGTGCGGAATACCTATTCTGGCATAAAGAAGCCTTAAATAATCGTAAATTTCCGTAACTGTTCCGACGGTTGAACGGGGATTTTTTGACGTGGTCTTCTGGTCAATTGAAATTGCGGGTGAAAGCCCTTCTATATAATCAACATCGGGTTTTTCCATCTGTCCTAAAAACTGTCTGGCATAGGACGAAAGCGATTCCACATAGCGCCTTTGTCCCTCGGCATATATGGTATCAAACGCAAGAGATGATTTTCCCGAACCCGAAAGTCCGGTTATAACCACAAACTTATCTCTCGGAATTGTCAGATTTATATTTTTAAGGTTATGAACTCTCGCACCCTTTATTTTTATATTATCAAGTGACATACTTTTGCCTCTCTTATCTTTTGGTATTATTTTTCAAGTTCTTTTATTTTATCCCTGAGCACAGCAGCATATTCAAAATCAAGCTCTTTCGCCGCGTGCCGCATTTCTGCCGTAAGCTGTTCGATAAGCTTAACCTTTTCTGATTTCGTAAGCTTCTTTTTACGTTTTTCATCTTCGCCCGGTCTGCTTATTTCTATAATATCCCGCACTTCTTTTACTATGCTTTTCGGGATTATACCGTGTTCTTTGTTGTATCTGCCCTGGATTTCACGCCTGCGGTTTGTTTCGTTTATCGCATTTTTCATAGAGGGTGTTACGGTATCGGCATACATAATAACCTTGCCGTCAGCATTTCGCGCGGCTCTGCCTATTGTCTGAATAAGCGAGGTTTCGCTTCTTAAAAAGCCTTCCTTATCCGCGTCGAGAATTGCAACAAGCGACACTTCGGGAATATCAAGCCCTTCACGAAGCAGATTTATACCTACAAGCACATCAAACTTTCCCATTCGGAGGTCTCTTATTATTTCCATACG
>CACZTG010000190.1 GCA_902783995.1 uncultured Ruminococcus sp.
AAAACAAAGAAAAAAAATTAAAAAAATGTTACGGGTTTTAAAATAATAAAGTTGCTTGCGTTAGACCGAGTTTGTCAGCGCTCTGAAGGGAGCGATTTTTCAATCGCTCCCATAATTTTTAAAGCACCTTGCTCAAAAAAGCTTTTGTACGTTCATTCTGCGGATTTTCAAAAATCTGCGCCGGAGTACCTTCCTCCATAATCCTGCCCTCGTCCATAAAAATTACCCTGTCGGCAACTTCTCTCGCAAAGCCCATTTCGTGAGTAACAACAACCATTGTCATACCTGCTCCGGCAAGCTCCTTCATAAGGTCAAGAACTTCTCCTACCATTTCGGGGTCAAGAGCAGAGGTCGGCTCGTCAAAAAGCATAACTTCGGGGTTCATACAAAGCGCGCGCACAATAGCTATACGCTGTTTCTGCCCGCCCGAAAGCTGTGACGGATACCCGTTTGCGCGGTCGGAAAGCCCGACACGTTCAAGCATTTCACGTGCCTGCTTCTCCGCCTCCTCCTTGGACATTTTAAGAAGTTTCTGCGGAGCAAGCGTCATATTTTTAAGTATTGTCATATTCGGAAAAAGATTAAAATGCTGAAACACCATACCCATTTTTTGTCTGTGCAGATTTATGTTTACTTTTTTATCCGCAATATTTATTCCGTCAAGATAAATTTCACCCGCTGTCGGAATTTCAAGAAGATTCAGCGAGCGCAGAAAAGTCGATTTGCCGCTGCCCGACGGACCGATAACAACAACAACCTCGCCTTTTTTTATTCCGGTGTCAATACCGTCAAGAGCTTTGATTGTATCGCCTTTATAATATTTTTTTAGCCCTTTGACTTTTATAAGAATTTCATCGGTCACTGTTCATCAATCTCCTTTCAAGCTTTCCGATAAGCCATGTAAAGAATATTACGATTACAAGATATGTAAGCGCGACCGCAAAAAGAGGCATAAACGGCGAGTATGTGGCGGCACGGATAATATTTCCGCCCATCGTAAGGTCACGGATTGTAACATAACCCGCAACGGACGTTTCTTTAAGTAAAACTATAAATTCGTTTGCGAGCGCCGGAAGCACGTTTTTAAACGCCTGCGGAATAATAATATAGCGCATCGTTCTGACATAATTGAATCCGAGACTTCTGCCCGCTTCAAACTGTCCTCCGTCAACCGACATAATACCGGAACGTATAATTTCGGCAACATAAGCGCCCGAGTTAATACCGAACGCAAGCACCGCAACCATCATACTGTTTCGGGATGACGCGAAAATTATGTAGTACATTATCATAAGCTGTACAACAACGGGGGTACCCCTTATAACCGTCAGGTAAAATTTACAGATTAAGTCCAGAACCACAAGGATTGCTTTTCCGATGCCGGGGCGCGTTTCGGAAGCGGTTTTGTCATGACTTGAACGTATAATCGCCACCACTACACCTATGCATACGCCGAGAATAACGGCAAGAAAAGTGATTTTCATAGTGTTAGCAAGACCGGACGTAAGATAACGCCATCGCTCATCTTGTATAAAGTTCAGATTAAAATCCGCTTTAATTTTAGAAAAATTCAAGATGCCTCAAATCCTTTCAGATACAAAAAGTATTATGGGGCAGGTCACCCCGCCCCTTAAACTGCTTTTGTAAAATAAACCGCTTATTTGTTGTTTGCCGCAACATATGCCTTTGCGGGTTCTTTATCAATAATTACGCAGTCAACCTTGCCTGTAATAAGCGCCTGAACAGCCTCATTGCCCGAAGCGTATTTCATAACTCTGTCAGAACCGAAATCTTCCTCTGCATAAATATCGCCTGTTGTACCCTTCTGAGTACCTACAAGATATTTCGCGTCATCTTTGCCAAGATCGTCAGCAGATGTAATTTTGCTGTCTTCGGGAACAATAACAACCTGTACGCCCTTTGCGTATGAGGTTGAGAAGTTTATATTTTTAAGACGGTCCTCGGTAACGGTCATACCTGCCATACCCATATCAGCCTTGCCTGTCTGAACAGCGGTAATTATTGTATCAAACTCCATATCGTCAATAACAAGCTTTTTATCAAGCTTATCCGCAATAGCGGCTGCCATTTCGGCATCAATTCCGACAATAGTATTATTTTCATAATACTCGTAAGGCGGGAACTGAGCGTTTGTAGCCATATGAAGCTCTTCTTTTCCGTCAGCGTTTTCCTGGAATTTAAGGTCGTGAGCTTCGCCCGAAATATATTTGTTTACGATTTTATCCGCCGTTCCGTCCTCGGTAAGCTCTTTAAGAGCTGTGTTAATGGATTCAAGAAGCTCCGTGTTCTCTTTTGCGACACAAATAGCGTAATCCTCGTTAGCGTATTCGGTATCAAGGATTTTAAGCTGAACCTTGTCGTTCTGCACAGCATTGTCATTTGCCGCATCATCATTTGTCTTGTTGCCGCAAGCCGCAAAGCAAAGCGCCATGGAAGCGGCAAGAATAATTGCAAGTAATTTTTTCATTGTAATTTCCCTCTTTCTTAGATATTTAAATTTATTTTTTTCAGCTTTTATATTATACCACGAAAAAATACAAAAATCAAGGGTTTTTTTAATATTTATTCATTTATTGATTTACACTTCTTTTTATTCCCCAAACCGAAAAATGCCGGGCAAAACCGCCCGACATTTAGAACGAATCCCGCCGCTTTTGGCGCTTACAGCCTGCTACCGGCTTTTTGCCGATATTCCTTCCACTCTGCCGAGAGGACTTTTCGCGGTTTTGCCGCTTACCGGGCTTTTTTCGGTTTTTTGCGGTGGTTTTGGCATTGCGGCAATCAATTCTTCCAAAACACTTATATCGCCGCTAACTATCATTTTGCCGCTTTTTATAAGATTATCCGCTTTTGACCTTCCGCTTATAAGTCTTGAAAAATCGTTTTTTGTAAGGCTCACCGCCACGGTGTTATCGCGATAATCATACGGCTGTACAGAAAAATTTCCTTCCATATTACTTATATAAAAGGTTCCTCCCGAGTCCTCATCCGTCATTGTTACCTGAATCGCGAAATCCGAAACAAGCTTCTTCGTATCCGCTTCGGAAATTTCGGTTTTTAATTTTTCAAACGCATTTTTAAAATCCATTATATTTTTTCCTTTCAGATTATTTTTATATAGTCTTTTCAAAAAATATATTCTTTATACATAAAAGCTCTTGCATTTTTTTATTAATTGTGATAAAATAAATACAGATTAATCTTCCGGAAGGGGAATCCTTATGAGTTTAAATCCGAATCTCGACAATAAAACCGTATTATTAACCGGCGCCGCAGGCTTTATAGGAGCCGCCTGTACAAAACGTCTTTTTGAAGAATATCCGAATATAAAAATCATCGGTATTGACAATATGAACTCTTATTATGATGTTAAGCTTAAAGAATACCGTCTTGGGGAAATCAAAAAATACAGCGGGTTTGAGTTTATTAAGGGCGATATTGCGGACAAAGCGCTTATTTTAAAGCTCTTTGATGAGAAAAAGCCCGATTTTGTACTTCATCTTGCCGCACAGGCCGGAGTCAGATATTCGATTGACCATCCCGACGCTTATATAAATTCAAACATAATCGGTTTTTTCAATATTATCGAAGCCTGCCGAAAATGTCCGCCGCTTCATCTTGTATATGCAAGCTCGTCAAGCGTTTACGGCGCAAACAAAAAAATTCCGTTTTCGACCGAAGATAAAACCGACAGTCCCGTTTCGCTCTACGCGGCAACAAAAAAATCAAATGAGCTTTTAGCCTATGCTTATTCAAAGCTTTACGGTATAAAATCGACAGGTCTCCGGTTTTTTACGGTTTACGGTCCCGCCGGAAGGCCCGATATGGCTTATTTTAAATTTACCGACAAGCTTCTTAAAGGCGAAAAGATTCAGATTTTCAATTACGGCAACTGCCGGCGTGATTTTACATACATTGACGATATAACGAAAGGTGTTGTAAATGTTATGCGCGAGCCGCCGCGCGAGGACGCAAACGGCGTGCCTCACAAGGTGTATAATATAGGCGGCAGCAAGCCCGAAAATCTGCTTGAATTTGTTAAGATATTAAAAGAAGAACTTACAGACGCGGAAATTTTACCGAAGGATTTTGATTTTGAAGCGCACACCGAGCTTGTGCCTATGCAGCCCGGCGATGTTGAAACAACCTATGCCGATGTTTCGCCTCTTGAAAATGATTTCGGCATAAAACCCGAAATACATTTACGAGAAGGTATCAA
>CACZTG010000191.1 GCA_902783995.1 uncultured Ruminococcus sp.
AAGATAAATCCGCTTATCGGCTCGGCAGGCGTTTCCGCCGTTCCTATGGCGGCACGTGTTTCACAGAAGGTCGGTCAGAGCGAAGACCCCGGAAACTTCCTTCTTATGCACGCAATGGGACCGAATGTGGCAGGCGTTATAGGCTCCGCCATCGCGGCAGGAGCGCTGCTCGCAATGTTCGGTTAAATTTATCAGAAAGGAATAATGTTTTATGGCACATAAAGTATGTATTACAGATACAATTTTAAGAGATGCCCACCAGTCGCAGGCGGCAACCCGTATGCGCACGGAGGATATGCTGCCCGCGCTTAAAACGCTCGACAGTATCGGTTATTGGTCGCTCGAATGTTGGGGCGGAGCAACCTTTGATTCTTGTATGCGTTTTTTAAACGAAGACCCGTGGGAAAGGCTCCGCACACTTAAAAAAGCTATGCCGAACACAAAGCTTCAGATGCTTTTCAGAGGTCAGAATATTTTAGGATACAAGCACTATGCGGACGATGTTGTTGAGGCGTTCTGCAAAAAATCCATTGAAAACGGCATAGACGTGGTAAGAATTTTTGACGCGCTTAACGACCCCAGAAATCTTGAAGCCGCAATAAAGTTTGTTAAATATTACGGCGGTATGTGCGAAACCGCAATAAGCTATACGGTAAGCCCCATACACAGTGAGGATTATTTTGTTAAGCTTGCCGTGCAGCTTGAAAAAATGGGCGCGGATACCATATGCATAAAGGATATGGCAAATCTGCTTCTCCCCTATGACGCTTACAGCCTTGTTAAAAAGCTTAAAGAAAATGTCGGCGTTCCGATACACCTGCATACTCATAATACAGCGGGAACGGGCGATATGACAAACCTTATGGCAATTCAGGCAGGCGTTGATATTGTTGACTGCGCGCTTTCGCCAATGGCAAACGGCACAAGCAATCCATCAACCGAATCGCTTGTCGCGACTCTTAAAGGCACGGAATATGACACAGGTCTTGACCTCGGCAAGTTAAGTGAGGCGGCGGCTCATTTCAGAAAAGTCGCAAATAAAATGAAGGCTGAAGGCACTCTTGACCCGAAGGTGCTGAATGTTGATTCAAACACGCTTTTATATCAGGTGCCCGGCGGTATGCTTTCAAACCTTATTTCACAGCTCAAACAGGCTAATGCCGAGGATAAATACTATGATGTTCTTGCGGAGGTGCCGAGAGTACGAAAGGATTTCGGATATCCGCCTCTTGTAACTCCCACAAGCCAGATTGTCGGCACACAGGCTGTTTTAAACATTCTTTCCGGCGAAAGATATAAAATGATAACAAAGGAATCAAAAGGTCTTTTAAAGGGTGAATACGGCAAACTGCCGGGTGAAGTCAACGAAGAAGTCAGGAAAAAAGCAATCGGTGACGAGGAAGTTATCACTTGCCGTCCCGCCGACCTTTTAAAGCCGGAGCTTGACGCTTACCGCGAGGAAACAAAAGCTTTCGCAAAGAGTGAAGAGGACGTTTTAAGCTACGCGCTTTTCCCGCAGGTCGCGAAAAAATTTTTTGATATCCGTGACGGCAGGGCGCAGGCTCCCGAATCAAAAAAAGCCGCTTCCGTTCCTGCTTCACAGGGTGATGACGTAAGGGTTTTGTATGTTGACGACCGTTCGTAAAAAGCAAAAAAATTAAGTGATTTTATAAAATTTATAAAAAAACTTGACAAATTATCTAAAATGTTGTATAATAAATTTGTTAAATTTACCTTTGTCTAATTCTCGTTAATTGTAAACGGCGAGGGGAGGGGAATCACATGTCAGAAATCAGACTCAAGGAAAATGAATCCTTGGAAAATGCTATTCGTAGGTTCAGACGCCAGTGCGCTAAATCAGGTGTGCTCAATGAACTCAGAAAAAGAGAGCATTATGAAAAACCGAGCGTAAAGCGTAAAAAGAAATCAGAAGCAGCAAGAAAAAGAAAGTATTAATCTTAAAGCGGTGAATTTTTATGTTAAAAGAACAGCTTGCAAGCGACCTTAAAGAGGCAATGAAGGCAAAGGACGAAATCCGCAAAAACGTTGTCCAGATGGTTCGTGCCGGTGTTTTGCAGGTCGAAAAAGATAAAAGAATTACTCTTGATGACGAAGGCGTTATTGAAGTAATCGCGAAAGAAGTCAAAAAAAGAAAAGATGTTTTGCCTGACTTTGAAAAAGCCGGCAGAGCGGATTTAATTAAAGCAACACAGAGGGAAATCGAGATACTTTTATCGTATCTTCCTTCGCAGCTGACCACAGATGAATTAGACAAAATAGTAAGCGAAGCCGTTAAAGAAATCGGCGCTTCCGGCATGAAGGATATGGGAAAAGTTATGTCGGCGCTTATGCCGAAGGTAAAAGGCAGAGCCGATGGAAAAGCGGTTAATGAGCTTGTAAAAAAATATTTAAGCTAAAATTTTAAGAGCCGGGCGATTATCGTCCGGCTCAAATTATCTGCCGCTGTAAAAATGTAATAAACCCTAAATCAAATAATAATTTAACTTCCGCTTTTACAAGCGTTTGCGCTGTACCGCAAAACACTTTACTTGCGGTTTCGGTGTTTGTGTCACTCATTCAAAAGTATCTCATTCATACTGCCCGTTCTGTATCCCATTAAATCCATAGCTATATAACAAAACCCAAGTTCCCTTAATTTTTGGTATATATTTAATCTGTTTTCAATCAGCTTTTCCATATCCTGCGGCAACACTTCAATTCTTGCCGTATTTGTATGTATTCTCACTCTGAGCTGATTAAACCCCAAAGAAAATAAATATTTTTCGGATTGTTCAACCATCTTTAATTTTTTTTCGTCTATTTGCTCACCGTACGGAAAGCGTGACGCAAGGCAGGCAAGAGACGGTTTATTATATGTTTTAAGACCAAGCGCTTTTGACGCCTCCCTGATTTCCTTTTTTGTAAAACCGACCGTCTTTAATGGGCTTATTATACTCAGCTCCTCCATAGCCCTCATGCCCGGTCTGTAATCGCCGGCGTCGTCGGCGTTTGAGCCGTCTGCGACAGTTTGGATGCCGTATTTCGCGGAAATTTCTTTTATATTTTTAAATATCTCTTTTTTACATATATAACATCTGTCGGGAGGATTTTCGGTAAACCCCGTGATGGCAAGCGGATTTATTTCACATATAATTTGTCTGATTTTTTCGCTGTTACAGAAATCATACGTTCCGGACAGTTCGCTTTCTGTAATAAGGCAGGATTTTACCGTTACCGCAACAGCATTATCCCCCAATACTTCTTTTGCCGTTTTCAGTAAAAATGTTGAATCAACGCCTCCCGAAAAGGCAACCGCAACACTTTTCAATTCTTTTAAAGCTTGTTTTAAAAGCTCATATTTTCTTTTTATCTCCACGCCGCATCACCTCATTATCAATCAATCTTCTGACATCTCTGATTGATAAATTGTTTTCTATAGCCATTTTAACAACATCGTCATATTCGGCCTTTATATTTTCAGTTCCGTAGCCTTTGGAAGTTTTAATGTTCACATATCCCAGTGATGTTTTGATTTTTTCTTTACTGCGGCTCATAACATAACGCTCGCATATGTTTTTACGCACGCCGATAGTTGAGGTGTTTTTAAAAATCACAGAAATTATTTCATTTTCAAGCTTTTCCGGGCAAAGACAAGTAAGCATTATTCCGGGTCTGTTCTTTTTCATATTAACAGGTGTTGTAAACACTTCGAGCGCGCCTGCGTTAAAAAGTCTTTCGGCGGCAAAGGCTATTTCTTCACCCGTCATATCATCAAGATTGCAGTTAAGTTCGACAACAATCTCATCTTTCTCTTTAATTTCACCAAGAATAGCCCTTACGCAATTTGCGTTTTCAAAATCTTTTGTTCCCATTCCGTATCCGATTTTTGAAATCTTCATAACCGGCATATCAATAAATTTATCGGCAAAATGTTTTAACAGCGCTGCCCCTGTAGGGGTACAAAGTTCGGACTTAATGCTGCCGCTGTATATCGGAACATCTTTAAGAATATATGCGGCTGCGGGCGCGGGAACGGGCAGGATACCGTGAGCGCATTTTACCGTGCCGCTGCCGACACATACGGGAGACACAAATATTTGTTCCGGTCCAAGCTCGTTAATCAACATACATACGCCTGTAATATCAGTTAAAGCGTCCATAGTACCGACTTCATGAAAATGTATTTGTTCGGCGGGTTTCCCGTGTACAAAGCTTTCCGCCTCCGCTATCAATTTATAAACCGATAAAATATCATTTTTAACCTTTTGTGATAAATCAAACCCTGCCACAATATTTTTTAT
>CACZTG010000192.1 GCA_902783995.1 uncultured Ruminococcus sp.
CACAACGGCTTTAACGCTTATTTTTCTGCTGTTCACAAGCTGATATTCAATATGTGAAACTTCGGCAGAAACGCAAGGCATCATATTCTCATCTGCTTTTGCGGCGTCCTCACTGAAAGAAAACGGCATCTGAGCCTTTATACTCTTTACGCCTCTCGCGTTTTCCGGCACATATAAAAGGTCACAGTCAACTCTGCCTCTTACGCCGATTTTTCCTTTTCCGAGAACAGTGCTTTCAACAACCGCCCTGCCGTCCGCCATAAGAACCTTTAAAGCGTCCGGCATAGCGTCCGGCACGATAACATCTGTCTGGCAAACAGTCTGACCGCTTCCCGAAAAAATTTCCTTGTTTAAGCATACGCTTGATTTTCTTATTTCGGTTGACATATAAATTCGCTCCTTGCTGCTTATAATAATGTATATTAATTTTTATGCCTTAAAAAAAGCTTTTATTACAGTTATTACAAAAAAATCCATAAATTTTTGTATAATTTTATGCGAACATATGTTTGACTTTTTGAAAAAAATATGATAAAATAAAATCAGAAAAAACGGAATGGGGATTTTTTATGGACTTAAAGCAGAAGCTTACTATTCTCGGTGATGCCGCAAAATATGACGTATCCTGTTCGTCAAGCGGCACGAAAGGAGCATTCTCAAATAAAAAAGACGGTATAGGCAGCTCTCACCCGTCCGGCATCTGTCATACATGGACGGCTGACGGAAGATGTATTTCACTGCTCAAAATACTTATGAGCAACTGCTGTGCTTATGACTGCGCTTACTGCCTTAACCGCAGCTCAAACGATGTCCCGCGCGCTTCGTTTTCTCCCGAAGAAATCGCGAATCTCACAATAGAATTTTACAGGCGCAATTATATTGAAGGGCTTTTTTTAAGCTCTGCCGTCGTGAAAAACCCCGATTACACAATGGAACTGCTGATTAAAACCTTGCGGCTTCTGCGGTATTCATATAAATTTTACGGCTATATCCACGTAAAAGTTATTCCCGGCGCGAGCGACGCGCTTATTTCTCAAATCGGTACTCTTGCCGACAGAATAAGTGTAAATATTGAGCTTCCCACAGAGAAGTCGCTAAAAACATTCGCTCCGCAAAAAACAAAAAAAGCTATTCTTTTGCCTATGCGTCAAATTACCAACGGCACAGCAAACGCTCTTGAAGAACGGAAAAAATTTAAATCGGCTCCGCGTTTTGCTCCCGCCGGACAAACAACTCAAATGATAATAGGCGCGGATAAAGAAAACGACCTTCAGATTATACGCCTTACCCAGGGACTTTATGACAACTTTAAGCTTAAAAGAGTATATTTTTCTGCATATATTCCCCTCGGCACTCATCCTATGCTTCCCGCAAAAACAAGCGCTGTTCCGCTTTTGCGTGAACACAGGCTGTATCAGGCGGATTGGCTTTTGCGCTTTTACGGTTTCAGAGCTGACGAGCTTTTAAATGAGCGTATGCCGAATTTCAGCAATACTCTCGACCCCAAATGCACCTACGCGCTCTCACATCTCGATAAATACCCCGTTGATGTAAACCGTGCCGATTACGAAATGCTTCTCCGGGTACCGGGAATAGGCGTCATCGGAGCAAAACGTATTGTTGCCGCGAGACGCTTTACCCGCCTTACCTTTGATAATCTTAAAAAAATGGGGATTGTTTTAAAAAGAGCAAAATATTTTATTACCGCCGCCGACTATAACGAAAACCTTTTTTATATAGGTCATTCCGCCGCGGCGCTTGTACCGCTTCTTGCGGATAAACTTCCTCAGAATGTACAAAACGTAAACCAGCTCTCACTTTTCGACTATGTAAAATAAAATTTTTATGAAAAGATATGAATTTAAAAATGATATATATTTACGACGGCTCTTTTGAAGGTCTTTGCAGCGCCGTTTTTACGGCGTATAATGATACCGGAGCAATGATTTACTCACGTTTTCACGATATACCGCCTCTGCTTGAGAGAACAATTGTAAGAACTGACGAAAAAAAATCGGAAAGGCTGCAAAACGGCATACAAAACAAGCTTTCAAGGTTTATTTTACGTGATTTATATCTCATATATCTTTCCGATATGCCTTCGGGCGGCACAGCGGCACTTAAATATCTGCGCTTTTGCTTTAAAAACGGCAAGGGAAGCAGAGCGCTTCGCTATATACCCGAAGTTAAAGAAGCGCTTTTGCTGCGCGATAAAGTTATGACAGAGGTTGATAAGCTCCGCGGACTTATACGCTTTGACAAAGCACGCGAAGGGCTTTATATAGCCCGCATTGAGCCCGACCACAACATACTACCTCTCATTGCGCATCATTTTGCGAACCGTATGCGCTCACACAGCTTTGTAATTCACGACATCAGGCGAGGGCTTGCGATATGCAGCAAAAACGGCAGCTACGTTATTACCGAGCTTCCCGAAGATTTTGAATTTGCCATAAACGACGATGATTTCAGAGAAATGTGGAAAGAGTATTTTGACACTATGGCAATAAAAGAGCGTATAAATCCAAAATTACAGAGGCAGCATATGCCAAGAAGGTACTGGTCACATCTTACGGAAATGAAAAAAGATTAAAATAAGCTGTTGACCGAACCGTTTTTTCTTTATTATTAAAGCGGACTGTGATAAAATATTACCACAGCCCGTTGTTTTTAAAAATATCCCGCCGTACCGCCAGTCCGTCACACTCAAACCTGCGTTTGCAGGTGGGTAATTACCCGGTGACATTATAAGTCCCCTGCGCAAAAAGCGCTGCGCCCTTAAAAATTTAAGGACGGGGGCATTTATGCCGACATCGAAGATGGTTTCCCTTAGTGTTAATGTTGGTTTAAGTTATAAACGGCTTCGCAAATAAAGCAGGATTGCTATTCTTTTTCCTCCTATATTATTGTACCGCAAATTTGCAAAAAAATCAATAGAAAATTTTATTATTTAAAATTTTTTTTATTCCCGTTAAGCGCAAGGTAATACTTCCTTTCTTCAAGTATGCTGTTCACCTCCGCGCCGAGAACAATAAACATTCCGACAAAATAAAGCCATAACGCCAAAAGCAAAACCGCGCCGAGTGAACCGTAAAGAACGGAAAAGTTTTCAAAATACGCCATATATATTGAATATCCGAATGTTAAAACAAAATTGCTTGTTATTGCAAACAAGGCGCCGGGAAAAGCCTGCCGAAGCTTCATTTTTTTTAAGGGCACAGCGTAATATATAAGAACAAGTATCAGTAAAAAAGCCGCAAAAACAATCGCCCACTTACCTACGCTTATTTTGTTAAGCCATTCTGTCGGTATGTCAAGCATTAAAAGCATTCGGTATATCCATGCCCTTCCCACCGTTACTGCAAAAAGGCATAAGAAAATAACTATACCGAGAGCGCAGGTTAAAATTACGGAAAGCACGAGCCTCATAAGAAAAAAGCGTTTATCATGTATTCCGTAAGCGTTGTTTACAGCATTACCGATAGCCCTTACGGATTTTGACGCCGAAAACAATGCGACAATTACGCCGACCGATATAATACCTACACCATTTCCGAGCCCGGATACATATTCAACATAATTTCCGATTATCTGAGAAATCTGCAAAGGAAAAATCTCGCTTAAAATTTCTATTACAAAGTCTTTTGAAAGATTCATGGAGCCTATCAGCGCGTTTACGAAAATCACGAACGGAAAAACAGAAAGCAAGCTGAAATACGCGAGCTGTGCGGCGCTTTGCACAACATCATGCTCGTCAATACGAGCAAAAAGATTTTTTAATACATATGTTATTACGCCGTCGCTCGGCTTAACACGAAAAAAACCGTCAAGTTTTTCGGTAATTTTTTTTACTATTTTCGACACCTTCCCACTGAAAAATTTTATTTTACTTATTGACAAACCATATTAAATGTGGTATAATATTTAACTGTTAAAACAATTAACGTTTCGGGGTATAGCTCAGTTTGGTAGAGCGCTTGGTTCGGGACCAAGAGGCCACAGGTTCAAATCCTGCTACTCCGACCACG
>CACZTG010000193.1 GCA_902783995.1 uncultured Ruminococcus sp.
AAAAACCATCGGTTTAACCGATGGTTTTTTGAAATGATTTAATACCGCTAATAAAGACGTATTGATTCTGAGACAGTCGCCGGCGGCTGCAAGCTGACTGCTATTTAAGCCGTTTATCCGATTTTGCCGAAGCGTGCGTACCGACGCTCTGGAAAATCTGCACCAAAAGTATAAGCAGTACAACCGCTGCCAGCATAACAAGATATTTATACCTGTAATAGCCGTAGTTTATGGCAATTTTTCCAAGCCCGCCGCCGCCTATTATACCGCTCATCGCAGAATAACCGAGTATCGTTGTTATTGCAATTGTGGCATTTGAAATAAGTGACGGTATGCTTTCGGGAATCATTACCTTAATAATTATCTGAAAAGGTGAAGCTCCCATACTTTGCGCCATTTCAATAATATTGGGATTTACTTCTCTCAGACTGCTTTCCGCAAGCCTTGCTACGAAAGGAAAAGCGGCAATAACAAGCGGCACAATTGAAGCTGTCGTTCCGACCGTTGTTCCTACAATAAGCCTTGTAAGCGGAAATACCATAATCATAAGTATCAAAAACGGAACCGAGCGCAGCAGATTAATTATAAGCCCCAGCGCATGCATAACTCCGCCCGGAAGCGGCATAACGCCGTTTTTTTCGCCCGCGACAAGAAGTACGCCGAGCGGCAGACCTATTACTATCGCAAAAAGTGTGGCAAGAACCGTTACATAAAGCGTTTCCCACGTCGCGAAAAGAAAATCCGTTCTTAAAATTTCCCACGTTTCCTTTAAAACTTCCGGCGATAACAGCTTATCAAACATCTGCTTTCACCTCCTCCGCAATAACATCAGGCACGCTGTTTATATAATCGGCGGCAGCCTTGACTTTTTCGCTTCCGCCGACCACACCGAGATTCATAACGCCATAAACCTTTCCTCCTATTGTTTTTGTGGAGGCAGACAAAATATTTGCCGCAATACCTATATCAATTGCCATTTGTGATATAAGCGGCTTGCTTGCCGCTGCGGCACCGTTAAACACAATCCTTATCGGCGTTTCATCGGGGTTATCCGGAACGATAATATTTTCACCTTCCGGCAGAACAAGCCTTTTAGCCGCTTCCGAATGAGGATTCGCAAAAATGCTTGCCACCTCGCCTTCCTCAACAACCGTTCCGTTATCGAGAATAGCGACTTTTGAGCATATTTCCTCAACCACACTCATCTGATGAGTAATAACAACAATTGTTATACCGGTTTTTTGGTTTATCTCTTTGAGAAGATTAAGAATAGAATGTGTCGTTTTCGGGTCAAGCGCGCTTGTCGCTTCATCACAAAGAAGCACTTTCGGGTTTGTTGTAAGAGCTCTCGCAATGGCTATTCTCTGCTGCTGTCCTCCCGAAAGCTGCGCTGGATAAGCATTTGCCTTGTCGGGAAGCCCTACGATATTAAGAAGCTCCATAGCCCGTTTTTTCGCTTCGTCCCTTTTAATACCCGAAAGCTCAAGCGGAAAACATATGTTTTTAAGGCACGTTCTTTGCATAAGAAGGTTAAAGCCCTGGAAAATCATTGTCACATTACGGCGCACATTACGCAGTTCTTTTTCAGAAAGAGTGCCTATATCGGTGCCGTCAATCACAACGCTGCCTTCCGTCGGTCTTTCAAGCATATTTATGCATCGTACAAGCGTGCTTTTTCCTGCGCCGCTCATACCGATTATACCGTAAATATCGCCGCTTTCTATTGTGATATTAACATTTTTCAGCGCTTCAACTTTTTTGCCGTCGAGCTCAAAAGTCTTGCACAGATTTTTTATTTCAATCATACGATTACCCCAAAATCAGATGTTTTTTATTTTTTAACAGCGTCAAGCGATGTCTGTTTGCCGCCGTATATGCCCATAGGCTCAACGTGAATAACCGCTGCCGAAACAATGTGAGTGCCGTTTTCCTTGTTAAAATCCTCAAGATACGGATAATGCTGGAAATAGTTAGCGTCAATTTCTCCGCTTTCCACAACATTATTGGGCTGAACATAATCCGTAAATTCTTTAATATCAAGCGTAATATTCTTTTCTGCGAGAATTTCCTTTACAACAGCTAAAATTTCTGCGTGTGGTGTCGGCGAAGCGGCAACGGAAATTTTTTCACCCGCAATAGCGTCATAATTAACCGATGTGTCAAAACCGTCACCGGGATTTTCAACCGTACTTACAACGGCACCGTCATATTTTCCGGCGATGAAGTCAGCAACCTTTTTGCTTTCAAGAGCAGCAACAAGCGCTTTTATCTTATCCGTATTTTCTTTTCCTTCCTTGACGGCAAGTATATTTCCGTAAGCGGAAGATGAGCCTTCAATTGCGAGCGAATCCTTTACGGGGTTAATTCCCGCTTCAATTGCGTAGTTTGAATTGATTACAGCATAATCAACGTCCTTAAGCACATTCGGAAGCTGCGCAGCCTCAACCTCGTTAAACTTAATGTTCATCGGGTTTTCTTCAATGTCCTTAACGGTGGCGGTTATTCCCGCGCCGTCTTTCAGCTTGATTATGCCCTGTTCTTCAAGAAGCAGAAGCGCCCTCGCCTCGTTTGTCGTGTCATTGGGTACGGCAATCGTTATACCTTTGCCGCCTCCGCAAGCTGAAAGCGCGAGCATTGCCGAAAGCACAAGCGCAAACACCAAAACCGATTTAAATAATTTTTTCATTTTCAAAATCACCTTTCATAAAACTTTTACCGGAAAAAATCAATCATTTTTACGGCATTTTTCTATCTTTACAAAAACATAAAGATATATTTTTATTTTACCATTTTATTCATTTTTTGTCAAGCTTTTTTGTTTTTCCGTCATACCGCTTTTTCAGGCAATTCCAAATAAAACGGAGAACGCCGTTAATTCCGTAAAAACCTCGGGAATGACGGCGCAAAAATACTTATTTTATTACACTCTTTTTATTTTGTAAGTCTCCTTATTATAATCAACCGTGACCTCCGTTCCGTTTGAATATACGGTTTTGAAAACTCCGCCGGAGACTTCCTCGTGACTTTCTATAAACTCAAAGCGTTCGGGTTTCATTTCCTCATAATCCTCCGCCATTTGTTTGATTTTCCGCACGCTGTCTTTAAGCAGTTCATCTGTATCCGCCAAAAAATCCTCAAGCCCCATCCAGTTGTTTCCGACAGCAAAATTCGCGTAGTAACAAACAAGCGGTCTGCCTCCCCATTCAAAAAACTTCAGCCTGTTTTTTATACCCTTTGCCGTATAATTCAGCGTAAATGTACAAGGGTTATACATTAATATTCCGTGATATACAATGTGCCAGAACGGCACATATTTATCACACAGCGGATTTTTTTCGTCAGGCTCCGTTTTATAGACGGGATACATAACATAGTCGGTGTCCGCCGCACCAAAATCATAACCCGATTCCGACGCAAAACCGCCGAAATTTTTACGCGCGAGGCGCATTGTTTTTCTGTACCATTCGGCACTGTCACGGCGATTTAACGGGTGATTTCCGTCATAGCATTTTAAAAGCGGTAAAATTGTTATAACATCAATATAATGCACGCCTTCAAAGCCAAAGCTTTTTATAAGCTCCTGATTGCTTATCTCAAAACGCTCATATTGCCTTTTGGGGCAGATTTTATGCGGTCTGCCGCCCGACCAGCAGTACGGTCTTTTGTGAAGGCTTAAATCCTTGTTTTTGAGCAGATATTCCTCGTCAAAACAATCCGCTATTGTATATGCCGCTGTCGCGTCATCATGACAAACAGCGCCAAAACCCATGCTCTTGAGCTTCTTTACAAGCTCTGTCATCTTTTTTTCGCCGCCGAGCTTCGGCTCAACGGGAAGAAGCTGCGGAAATCTGCCGTCATGTCCGCCGCTGTTCCAGCCCACAAGGCAAAATTCAGCGTTCTCTATACCTTGCTTTTTAAATTCGTCCGCTATATCTCCAATCCGCTCAAAAGTGCAGGCAACGTGCATCGGCGGCTCTGTTTCGGGTGTCTGATTTTCGACGGGACTCGGCGCAGGCTTCCAGCCTTGACGAATACGCACTTCAATGCCTTTTGTCGCTTTCATAAGCCGCGCGTCTTTTTCCGCGCGTTCTTTTAAAGGTACGCATCCGCCTCTTGTAAGCTGAAATTCCCTGTATTTTCTCGCCATTGCGGAATACGAGCCGTCTTCAAGCTCATAAAATTCCACACATATATCCTCATACATTTCGTCCCCGTCAATATAAAAACGCGGATATAAGCTGTAAATACCGTTTTTCAGCGTTATTTCCATACCGAAATCGTATCTCATACCGGTAACTATGGCAAGGGTGCCGCCCTTTCCTCTGTTTATACCGTAGCAGGCAATAAAACTATGGTCTTTTGAAAAAGCGCAGTCCTCTCGCTCCGTAAACTTTGTTATAAATGTTCCGTCCGCCGCCTGATTTGTAACAAAATAGCCTTCATCGTTAGCGTTAGCGGTAAAATAATCATATAAAAAATCAATATATTGTACACCCGCGTCTGCCGCTTCTTTCGGCAAAAACGCTTTTGTTATACCGTTTTCCGTTTTACACCGCACATCGGCTGTTCTTTCGCTGCCGTCATAATAAATAAACCTGGCTTTCATTAATTTCACTCTCCCTTATTATCTTTATTTTCTATTGATTTTATCATAAAAATCTGATATAATCTATACAGAATGTAAAAAAAAATTTATAAAAAATAAACTTTTTTCAGGTGATTGGTATGGAAATTTTATCAACAAAGATAAATCCTTTTGTGAGGTTTGCGGCTTACCGTAACGGTGACCCCTGTTTATATAAAAAAAGCTCTTACGCCCGGGACTGCCGCCTGTTTTACATAAAAAACGGTACGCTCTCTCTCTTCGTAAACGAAAAGCTTATGCGTATTGAAACAAATGATGTTCTGATAATTCCGCCGATGTTTCCTTACAGAATGAAAAGTGAAGAAAATTGCTCCTTTTACCTTGTAAATTTTGATTATCTGAATGACCCCGAAAAACCGGAGCTTGCGATTCCCTTACTTTTTTCGCCAGAAAAAACGTTTGCCGGTCATATATATTTTGCCGATTTGCCGCAGCTTAACGAGCCGTTTAAAACAAACGTGCCGGGACTTGAGTCTTTCTTTTTGAATATGTCAAGATTATATGCCGA
>CACZTG010000194.1 GCA_902783995.1 uncultured Ruminococcus sp.
AATATTCATTACGAAGGCGCGTATCATATTGTTTTTGCGGTTTACGGCTGTATTATAGCGCCGGTTATTGAGGAGCTTATATGCAGAGGCTTTGTTCTCGGCAGTCTTAAAAAATACAGCAATGAAGCGGCAATTGTTATATCCGCGGTTATGTTTGCCGTAATGCACGGCATTTACGCACAGTTTCCGCTTGCGTTTCTCGCGGGGCTTGTGCTTGGCTGCGCGGCGGTTTACAGCGGCTCGGTTACGGTTACAGTGCTGATGCATATTATATATAATTCGGCCGTTATGTTTATTGAAGAAAACTTAACCGGCGATAATATGTTTTTAACGGGAGGTCTGTCGCTTTTAATGCTTGCGGCGTATATTTACGGCGCTGTTGTAATAGTTAAAGCGGTTAAAAAATCCGTTTGGGCGGACGGAAAAATCACAACCGGATTATACGGAATGTTTTTCGGAAGAATACCTGTACTTTTGTTTTTGGCGGCGCATATTGTACTTGGTGCGTATTTTATAAATTAATAAACGGAAGGGATAAATTATCATGAGTATTGAAAAAAAATCATTTGGAGTAACAGAGGGCAGAGAGGCGAAACTGTTTATTCTTAAAAACAAAAACGGTTTTGAGGTAAGCATTACAAATTACGGAGCAAATATCGTGACCGTAAAGACCCCCGATAAAAACGGCGCGCCCACCGATGTTGTTCTGGGATACGAAAATGCGGAACAGTATCATGGCGGAGCGGGCAATTTCGGCGCTACCGTCGGCAGATACGCAAATCGAATAAGCAAAGGGCATTTTGTGCTGGACGGAAAAGAGTATAACCTTTACATAAACAATAACAGCAACCATCTGCATGGCGGCAAGGTAGGATATAATAAGGTATTCTGGGAGGTTGCTTCCTTCGGCGGAGGCGACGAACCGTATTTGCTTCTTAAATTTGTTGATACCCCCGAAAGGGAAGGATATCCCGGAACCCTTACCGTAAACGTTAAATTTACGGTAACGTGCGACAACGGTATAAAAATTGAATATATGGCAAATACCGATGAAAAAACAATAGTAAACCTTACAAATCATTCGTATTTTAACCTTAACGGCGCCGGCAGCGGCGATATTTTGGGACATACTCTTATGTTAAACGCCTCCGAATTTACGCCGACAGACGCGGAGCTTATTCCGACGGGTGAAATTTGTTCCGTTGACGGCACTGCAATGGATTTCAGAGTTCCGAAAACAATCGGCAGGGATATCGGCAAAAATGAGGAACCGCTGCTTCTTGCGGGCGGATACGACCATAATTATATTTTGGGCGGCAACCGCGAAATGAAGCTTGCGGCTGCGGCAGAGGGTGAAAAAAGCGGTATAACCATGGAGGTTTATACCGACAAGCCCGCCGTACAGCTTTATACGGGCAATTTTCTTGACGGCTCGCAAACGGGTAAAGGCGGAAATGTGTATGAGAAAAACGACGGTTTTTGCCTTGAAACACAGTTTTATCCCGATTCTCCGAATAATCCGCAGTTCCCTTCATGCGTGCTTGAAAAAGACAAAACCTATAATTATATAACGATTTACAAATTCGGATTAAAAAAATAAACTTGGAGATGACTTTATAAATGGAAACTCAAAAGGCGCTTTTCGATGAATATAAATATAAAATCGAGATGCATTGTCACACAAAGCCTGTAAGCTTTTGCGCAAGGTGTACGGCGCAGGAGGTCGCGGAGAGATATAAAGTGCTCGGCTATGACGGAATTGTGCTGACAAACCACTTTAATAAAAGTGACTGTGAACGCAGAGGCGAAGGAATAGAGAAATATGTTGAAGGCTATATTAAAGATTACAGAGATCTTAAAGAAGAATGTGAAAAACTTGGAATTAGAGTATATCTCGGTATGGAGATAAAGTTTTCAAATGTAAACGCCAACGAATATCTTGTTTACGGAATAGACGAAGATGATGTAGGAAAAGCGGCAGGATATTTTGAAGGAACGCATGAAGATTTTTATAAAGGCTTTAAAAATGATGTTAATCTTATATATCAGGCGCACCCGTTCAGGCAGAATATGGTAGCTATGCCGATGGATTTTTTGGACGGTTACGAGGTGTTTAATATGCATCCGGGACATAACGGCGCGCCGGGGTTTGCCGCAAAGTATGCGGCGCAGTACGAAGGCTCTTTAAAGATTGGCGGCTCGGATTTTCACGAGCCCGGTCGTGAAGGAATGATTGCTCTTTGCACAAAAACATTGCCGAGCAGTGCGAAAGAATTTACCGATATCCTAAAAAAGCAGGATTTTGTTTTCAGAATGGGTGACAGTATAATAATTCCGTAGCCTGAACAGAATATATCCGGACGGTGAATTATATGAAACGGATGGATATTGTTACGGATATTGCTTTTATTACGGCAGGCTCTCTTATACTTGCTCTCGGCATTAATGTTTTTCTTGTGCCGAATGAAATTGCGGCAGGCGGAGTGAGCGGAATAGCAACGGTGCTCTTTTTGAAAATCGGGTTTCCGATGGCGGCGAGCGTGCTTATATTTAATGGTATAATTTTTGCTTTCGGATTTAAACTGCTAAACCGATTTGAGCTTATTAAGAGCCTTATCGGTACGGCTCTTTTATC
>CACZTG010000195.1 GCA_902783995.1 uncultured Ruminococcus sp.
AAAATATTGATGAGGCGATTGATATGGCTGTCCGTGCGGAGCATGGCAATAGGCATTCGGCTCATATCCATTCCAAAAATATTGACCACCTTACACGCTTTGCGAGAGCTGTCGAAACTACGATTTTTGTTAAAAACGCTCCTTCCTATGCGGGTATAGGCGCGGGCGGCGAGGGACATACAACGTTTACCATTGCCGGTCCGACAGGCGAGGGTTTAACCTCGGCACGCTCCTTTACACGTCAGCGCAGGTGTGTGCTTGTTGACGGACTTCATATTGTTTGAGTAAGGGGAAAAATCAATGAATGCTCTTGGAATGATAGAAGTTTACAGCTTTACAACGGCTGTAAGAGTAGCCGATATTGCCGCAAAAACATCAGGTGTTAAAATAATCGCTTTCGACAGAAACAGACCAAAAAGCGCGGACGCTCCGGCACCGCTTGTTATGGTGGTTAAAATGGAAGGAGATACCTCCGAAGTAAAAGCCGCTGTTGAAGCAGGGGTAGAGTACGCGAAAAAATGCGGCAAATATCTTGTATCGCATATTATAGCGAATCCCGGTGAAGGCGTTGATAATATGGCATACAGGCTTGATATTAACAAGGATAAATTTAATAAAAAGCTTCCTAAATCCATGCGGGATATATGCAACGGCAACGAGCCGCTTAAAAATCCCGGAAAGGCAATCGGGCTTATTGAAATTGAAGGGCTTGTCGCGGCAATTTCGGGGCTTGATGAAATGGTTAAAGCGGCGGATGTCAGCCTTGTTCATACCGAAAAAAGGCTTGGCGGAAGGCTTGTAACGCTTATTGTGGCAGGAGATATTGCGCCCGTCAAAGCGGCTGTTGAAAGAGGAAAAGTTGCGGCGGAGCCGCTCGGTCATGTTTATGGTGAGGAAGTAATTGCCGCGCCGCATCCGGAGGTTACCAAGTTTTTTGATATGTAACTTTAAGTTTTATCTCAAAGTGAAAGTGAGGCATAAAGCTTTATGTATGACGCAAAAGCTATTGAGGAAATAGTTGTTAAAACAATAAAAAGTATGAGTTTGGCAGGGGACGACGACGAAATAAAAGTCGGCGTTTCTCAAAGGCACGTACACCTTTCGAGAGAGGACCTTGACACGCTTTTCGGTAAAGGCTATGAGCTTACAAAGCAAAAAGACCTTATGGGACGCGAGTTTGCTTCAAACGAGTTTGTAACGCTTGTCGGTCCGTCGCTTCGTGCTATTGAAAAGGTGAGAGTGCTTGGACCGGTCAGAAAAAATACGCAGGTTGAAATTTCAAGGACAGACACGTTTGTGCTTAAAATCAGCCCTCCTGTCCGTCCGTCGGGACAGATAGAAGGCTCGGAACGGCTTGTGATTGTAGGGCCAAAGGGGAGCATTTATCTTAAACAAGGTGTTATAATCGCGAACAGACATATACATTTAACTCCGGCTTATGCCGAAAAGCATGGCATAAAAGACGGAGAATATGTCGATGTAATGGTTGAAGGCGGAAATCTTAAAGCAACAAAGTTTTATGATGTTCAGGTAAGAGTAAGAGACGATTTTAATGTCGAAATGCATATTGATACAGACGATGCGAATGCGGCAGGGCTTAAAAACGGAGCAAAGGTTACGATACTTAAAAAATCGTAAGTTTGAGAGGAATGTGAACACTATGTTTGCACTTGAAAGACAGAAAAAAATAATAGAAATATTAAACAGCGAAGGTTCGGTTTTTGTAAATAAATTAAGCGCAGAGCTTGGAGTAACAGAGGAAACAGTAAGACGTGACCTTGAAAAGCTTGAAAAACAGGAGCTGCTTGTACGAACTCACGGCGGTGCCGTACCTATTGACGAAAGCACCTATGAGCTTTCTCTCGAAACAAGAAAGCGCACAAATGTTGATATAAAAATGCGCCTCGCAAAAGAGGCGGTAAGCCATATAATTCCGGGTGATATAATTTTTCTTGACGCATCTACAACGACGTTTTATATGGCAAAAGAGCTGAAAAAAATGTCGAATATTACAGTAGTTACAAATTCACTGCGTGTTGTGAGTGAGCTTTCAAATCAGGAAAACTTAAAGGTTATTCTGGTCGGAGGTGTTGTCAGCAACAATCAGTCGGTTGTGGGAAGTCTTGCGGAGCACACGGTAGAAGAAAATTATTTTGCGGGAAAAATGTTTTTGAGCAGCAAGGGTATTGATATTGATGCGGGGCTTCTTGAAAGCAACGAAAAAGAGTGCGGTATAAAAAAAATAATGATGAAAAACTGCCGTCAGAAATATTATCTTTGCGATAAGTCAAAAATCGGGAGAGTCGGCTTCGTAAAGCTTGCGTCGCTTGAAGATGTTGATTATGTAATCACCGAAGCGGAGCTTGACAGTGCCTGGCTCAAAAGGCTTGCGGAGCTAAAAATTGAGCTTATTAAAGCGTTGTAAGAGGCAG
>CACZTG010000196.1 GCA_902783995.1 uncultured Ruminococcus sp.
AAAAAAGATGATTAACCTTAAAGATTTAACATATGACGAACTGAAAATTTTTCTTGAAAATATGGGTGAAAAGGCTTTCAGGGCAGGACAGATTTTCAAATGGCTTCATAATGGCGCGACAAGCTTTGATGAAATGACCGATATTTCAAAAGAACTGCGTGAAAGGCTTGCGGAAAGCGCGTACATCGGCCGACTTAAACCTATAAAGAAGCTTGTTTCGGCAGACGGCACGGTAAAAATATTGTGGGAGCTTTCCGACGGTGAAGCCGTTGAAAGTGTTGTTATGGAATATAAACACGGAAACTGCGTTTGTGTGTCAACTCAGGTGGGCTGTCATATGGGCTGCAGATTCTGCGCTTCAACGATAGGCGGTAAGGTAAGGGATTTAACGGCGGGAGAGATACTTGACGAAGTTATTTTTTCGGGAAAAATTACAGGCAAGAAAATATCGAATATTGTGCTTATGGGTATAGGAGAGCCGCTGGATAATTATGACAATGTTATAAAATTTCTTAAAAATATAGGTGATAAAAGAGGTATAAATATAGGATACAGACATATATCGCTTTCAACCTGCGGCATAGTACCGAATATTTATCGTCTGGCAGATGAAAAACTGCCTATTACTCTTTCGGTTTCTCTCCATGCGGGGACAAACGAAACAAGAGATAAAATAATGCCTGTAAACAAGGCATATGATATAAATGAGCTTATTAAAGCGTGCAGATATTATCTTGAAAAAAACGGCAGGCGAATAAGCTTTGAATACGCGATGATTGAAGGAATCAACGACAGCGAGAAAGAAGCAGGTTTGCTTTCGGCGCTTTTAAAGGGTATGCTGTGTCACGTGAATCTTATTCCCGTGAACAGTGTTAAAGAAAGAAATCTTAAAAGAAGCAGCGAAAGCGCAATATACAAATTTAAAAATCACCTTGAGAAAAGAGGGCTGACGGTTACAATAAGGAGAGAGCTCGGCAGCGATATAAGCGCTTCGTGCGGTCAGCTCCGAAGGCAATGCACAAAGTGATTTTTAATAAAACAAGAAATTTACCCGGCAGAGAGGAATGATAAAAAATGAGAGTCGGAAGTTACAGTATGATGGGAACAAAGCACAAAGTAAACCAAGACAGTTTTTTTGTTAAAAACGCAGGTAAAAAAATTCTTTGCTTTGTTGCCGACGGTATGGGTGGTCATAATGCCGGAGATGTGGCGAGCAGAGCCGCGGTGGAAATAATAGGTTCCGTAAAAAATTATGACAAAAAAACCGTTTTAAATGCTATAAACGAGGCAAACTCAAGTATTAAAAGCATGAGTGAGTGCGACTCATCTCTTGAAGGCATGGGTACGACACTTGTTCTGGCGGCTTTAAACGGCGAAAACGGATATATTGTAAATGTCGGCGACAGCAGGGCATACGGAGTAAACAGGACAGTTGTCAAACAAATAAGCACGGACCATTCGTATGTTCAAAATCTTATTGATGAAGGAAAAATCACAGCCGAACAGGCAAAAAATCATCCCATGAAAAACGTTATTACAAAAGCTCTCGGCGTAAGTGACAGCGTAGAGCCGGCGGTGAGGGATTTGACGGTAGGAAAAGATGATATTATTTTGCTGTGCAGCGACGGCGTATCAGGCTCGGTGAGTGATGAGGAAATTAAGCTTTGCTGTTTTGAAAATATGCCGGATACCGCGGCGGAAAACCTTTGCAGACTTGCCGTTAAAAACGGCGCAACAGATGATGTAACAGCAATTGTAATCAGAATGAATTAAGCAGTAGAACAGAGAGGAATGATATAAATATGGATTTAACCGGAACTGTTTTGGGTGACAGATATGAAATAGAGGAGCTTATCGGCAGCGGAGGAATGGCAAGAGTATATAAAGCGCGCTGCAATCAGCTTAACCGATATGTCGCGATTAAGGTTTTAAGAGATGAGCTTAAAGACGATACCGAATTTGTCGAAAAATTTAAAACAGAGGCGCTTGCGGCGGCAAGCCTTACACACCCTAATATTGTGTCTGTTTTCGATTCGGGTGTGGATAACGGTGTATATTATTTTGTAATGGAATATGTTGACGGATATACTCTCAAACAATACATAACAAGACGGGGAGCGCTTGATTGGCATGAAGCATGCGATATTACGCTCGCAATATGCGCCGCGATTGAGCATGCCCATAAAAATAATATTGTTCACCGTGATATTAAGCCGCATAATATAATGATTAATTCGGACGGTGTTGTAAAAGTTACCGATTTTGGTATTGCACGCGCAGTCTCAAGCTCAACCATTGTGAGGGGCGGAAATATAATCGGCTCTGTACACTATTTTTCACCGGAACAGGCAAGGGGTGACGCGGTAAGCTTTAAATCCGATATATATTCAATCGGTGTGGTTTTTTATGAAATGCTTACGGGAAGAGTACCTTTTGACGCAAGCGATCCGTTCAGTGTCGCAAAAATGCACGTTGAAAAAGAACCGATTGAGCCGAAACGAATGAACGATGAAATACCCTATGTAATAAACAATATTGTTATGCGCACGCTTGCAAAAAAGCCGCAGGAGCGTTATAATAATGTTACGGAGCTTATTGACACGATAAAATCTGCAGTGAATTCGATAAACTCTTACGGGGAGGGTGCAAATATAGGTAAGACTGATGACATGCTTGATGATACCATACAGCTTTCTCCGGTTACAAGTACAATTAATGCAACGGAAAAATCAAAGAATAAAAAAGAAAAAACCGATAAATCGTCATCAATTCTCGGTGTAATAATAGGAGCTTTGATTATTGCGCTTCTGTTCGGAACATATGCCTTTTCGGGGAAATTTTCCGTAGGCAGAAAAAAAGTTGAAGATTTTACCGGTAAAACATATGAAGAAATAGCGAAAAAATATGAGGACGGAGAAACCTATATTATTGAAATAGGCAAAGAGGAACAAAGCGAAAAATATGATGAAGGCGTAATTATTGAGCAAAATCCGAAAGGCGGCAAGCGTTTTTCGGAAAATGATTTGCCGTTGACAATAACTGTTACTGTAAGTCTGGGCTCCGGCGAAATTATGGAAGATTATATCGGCGAAGATTATGCTGATGTTGAATATAAGCTTGAAAAAGACGGATATAAAGTCGAAATAAAAGAAAGAGATTCGGACAAATACGATGAAGGTATTGTAATAAAAACAATTCCGAGTGAAGGAAACAGAATAAAAAAAGGTGACAGAATAGTGCTTTATGTCAGCAAGGGTAAAGAAAACGAAAGCAGTAACCATTCCGATACAAACAATTCTTCGCAGCCGCCAAATTCGGGCGGAAATGAAAACAATGCAAATCAGAATCCCGCTTCAAACGAAGGTGAAAATAATTCACATCAGGGAGAAACGGGAGACACAAACAATGAAGTATCTCAGCAGCCGAACACGGGAGAAACGGGGCAAAGTCAGCCCGCGCAGGAAAGTCACGGCGCGTATGAGGGATTATAATATCTTATGTCTGAAGGAATTATAATAAAAATAAACAGCGGAATATATACTGTAAAAAGCGAAACAGACCTTATAAATTGCAGCCTCAGAGGCAAATTCCGGATTGACGGCATAACTCCCTACGTGGGCGATAGGTGCGTTGTTTCAAATGATGTTAT
>CACZTG010000197.1 GCA_902783995.1 uncultured Ruminococcus sp.
AAACATACATAAAATGCTGACAGGAGCTTATGCGCCGAATATTCTTGCAGACCCGAAATCGTTTATACATATGTATGTATGGTCGGGTGTATGGCAAAATATGGGATATTCGTCTATTATATATCTTTCGGCGCTCGCGGGAATTTCTCCCGACCTTCACGAAGCCGCGCAGATTGACGGAGCTTCGAGATGGAAAAGGCTTATTCACGTTGATTTGCCGGGCATACTTCCCACAATAGTAATTATGCTTATTCTGCAGTGCGGAAGAGTTATGAATATAGGCTTTGAAAAGATATATCTTATGCAAAACCCGATAAACATAAAGTACAGCCAGGTTATATCAACGCTTGTGTATGCCAAATCCTTCGGCGGCGCGGGTGGTCTTGAAACCAAATTCTCCTACTCAACGGCAATAGGACTTTTCAATTCGGTTGTAAACTTTATACTGATTGTTGTTGTAAATAAAATTTCATCAAAAGTCAGTGAAACAAGCTTGTGGTAGGAGGGCGGCAGTTATGGTTAAAAATAAAAATAAAATTTCCTATTCGCGTGAAGACCGGGTTTTCAATGTTATAGTAAATATAATAATTGCTGTTCTTCTGATAATAATAGCTTATCCGCTTATTTTCGTTATATCGTCGTCATTTTCATCGAAAGAAGCGGTTACAAACGGTCTTGTTATTCTCTGGCCGGTACAGCCGAGCCTTGAAGGGTACGAGGCGGTGTTTAAAAAAGCCGATGTTTTCATAGGCTACCGTAACACAATACTTTATACGGTTATAGGTACGTTTATAAACATTGTTCTTACAATGATAGCGGCATATCCGCTTTCGAGGCGCGATTTGCCGGGCGGTAAATTCATAACCCTGCTTTTCACATTCACAATGATTTTTAACGGGGGTATGATACCTACATATATGCTTGTAAAAAGTCTCGGGCTTATGAATACACCTCTTGTAATGGTTTCGATGGGCGCCATAAGCGCGTATAACCTTATAATAGCAAGGACATTTATACAAAGCAATATTCCGCTTGAGCTTTTGGAGGCGGCGAGGATAGACGGCTGTTCCGATTTCAGATATTTCGGGCAAATCGTGCTTCCTCTTTCAAAGGCGGTTATAGCGGTGCTTACGCTTTACTACGCTGTAACGCACTGGAACGCATACTTTAACGCTTTCCTTTATTTAAGCAACCGTAACTACTGGCCGCTGCAGCTTTACCTTCGTGAGATACTTCTTGAAAATCAGATAGACGCATCTCAGATAGTGGACCCCGAGCTTCAGGAGGCAAAGCTTGGTCTTGCCAACCTTCTTAAGTATTCACTTATCGTGGTAAGCACGATACCTGTAATGATTCTTTACCCCTTCATACAGAAGCATTTTGTAACGGGTGTTATGGTAGGCTCTGTTAAGGGATAAAAATATAAAAAAACAATAACGAAAGGATGTCAAAAATGAAAAAGTTTAAAATTTTGGGGCTTTTACTCGCAGTCATGATGATTTTCGCGGTAACGGTTATGCCGTCGCTTGCGGATGAGCCGGTGGAGGATGTGACAATTATTTCGTCACTTGAAAGGTCAGAAGATGGAGCAATGGAATATGCAAATGCTTCAACATCGATACAAATGAATGTAGGATACTTGTATGATGCGGGTCTTAACGATACCGTTAAAAGCTATTCGCGTGATCCGTTCGGCTCGGCTTCTTCTATCGGCAGTGAACCGAGGCATTTTCTTATTCCAAAAAATTCCTCTAATACTGCGCTCGGTGATATTAATTACAAAACAGCGGGCTATAACTATGTGCGTCTTGAGACAGACATTTTAATAAGGGACGCAACAAACGGTATTGCACTCAGGGTAAGCAGAGCAGACGCGGCTGATGACGAATATAAAAAATATGACTATTATATAGGTATAGGCGGAAGCTCCTTCACAAGGGGAACAATTGTAGACGGCGCAACTTATATTTGTGATAAACTTGCGCTTAACAAATGGCAGAGAGTTGTTATAGAAATGGGTGTAAGTGAAACCTGCAGAAATGTAAATTTCTATATCGATAACGTTTTACAGTCTCAGTCAGGTAACTATATAGTAAACAAATCTAAGACTGATAACACCACAGATGGAGTATTTCCCGAGGGAACATACGGTATCGGAGGAAACACCGGCAACAGATGCGCGCTTGTTTTCAAGGGAGCGAACACTTCCGCTTATGAAGCAAGGCTTCATAACTTTTCAATAAAAGCTTCGGCTTCGGCTTATGACACAAGCGCACCGGGCTTTGCAGGCTATGATTCAAATTACGTATATGAGCTTAAAAACGATGCAACTCTTACAAAAGCGGAACAAAATAATATTACGGTAGCAACAGTGCAGGCTCCGCAGTTTGACGCGGAAACCTATACAAAGGAAGTATTGCATCTTTCGTCGCCTGCGTTTGCAAACGGTACGGGCGGTTATACCGGCGGAACTTATACGAGTGCGGGAAATCTTCCTGTTTACAGTATGGTAAGTGCAAAAGGCAAGCTTGGCAGTGTTGATTATTCCGATTACAACTATTTAAGATTCAGATTCAACATATTTGTTAACGATTCGCATAACGGCGTGGTTTTGAAGCTTTCAAGATACGCGCAGGATAATACAACGATTCCGAGCAGTCCCGACTACGTATTCGGTATAGGTGCAAGCGATTTTTCCAATGTTTCAAACAGTTCAACGGAATCCTATCAGTGCCGTCAGCTTTCGGTAGGAAAGTGGAACGATGTTGTGCTTGAGCTTGGCGTAAAAGCAAATGACAATACCATAAACGTATATGTAAACGGAGAGAAAAAAGCAGTCAGCGAAAAGGAAAACCCGACCTTCGGTGTAAATAACGGTACGGGCTACTGCGGCTACAGTGCGGCGCGCTGCGGAATTATCCCGAAATCAAGCTTTGGCGAAGTGCTTGATATGTATTTAAGCGATGTTTCTCTTACGGTTGCAAAAGAGGCTTACAATATTGAAAACGTTGTATATCCCTCAGTTGAATGTGCAAGCGAGGACGCGGTAGTTTACGGCAGCGGCGTATATACAAGAAACAGAAACAACGTTACGGATGAAATATTCACAAAGGGTGACGCAACAAGCTATGCGGGCGTAATCAATGACGCCGAGAGCGGCGAGCCTGCAAGAGTTATTTCCT
>CACZTG010000198.1 GCA_902783995.1 uncultured Ruminococcus sp.
ATTTGCGGTAACAAGGTCAAATTTTTTCCCGAAATCAAGCTTTTCGGTAAGAATATTCTTTTTAATAAACCTGACGCGCACGCCGTTCAGCCGCGCGTTTTCACGGGCAACATCAAGCGCGCCTTCCGAAACGTCAACAGCCGTAACATTTGCCTCGGGCATAAGCTTAGCGAGAGAAACGGCAACGCAGCCCGAGCCCGTGCAAAGGTCAAGAACACGTTTTTCGTTTCCCAAAGCGACGTTTACAAGACATTCGGTGTCGGGACGGGGAATAAGCACGTTACGGTCAACTTTAAAATTATACCCCATAAACTCCTTAAAGCCTGTGATATACGCGAAAGGCTCGCCCGCCGAACGCCTTAAAACGGCGTTTTCAAGCGATTCCTCCTGCTTTTTGGTAAGAACGGTATCGTCCTTCGCGATAATTTCCGCCATGCTTTTGCCGGTAACAAAAGAGGTAAGGAGCCTTGCTTCACGAACGGCATTATCGGTGTTTATTAATAATCTCGAATAAAGGCTAACGGCGTCTTTAACGGTCATTTACCATTTATCGTCCTCTCTGTTTTCGGGAATTACTGCTTTTATTGAAGCAATCGCGACTTCAAGCTGGCTGTCGTCCGGCTCACGTGTTGTAAGACGCTGAAGACACATACCGGGCTTGCTGAGCGCCATGACAAGCTTGTTATCGCTTCTGCCCGCCCATTTTATAATTTCGTAGGATATTCCCGACACTATTGGCAAAAGAAGGAGCTTTATGAAAATAATTGTAAAACCGTTTATTTTAAGCCCGCCGATTTCTTTCGGAATAACCGAAAAAACAAGAATACTTATTATCATAACAAAAAGAAGGAAGCTTGTTCCGCAGCGTGGGTGAAACCGCTGATATTTTCGCACGTTTTCGGGAGTAAGCTCCTCGCCGTGTTCATAGGCGAAAATTGTTTTATGCTCCGCGCCGTGATACTCAAAAACACGCTGAATATCTTTGTTTATCGACACCAAAGCCAGATAGCCTAAAAAAATTATTATTCTTATTAAGCCTTCTATGAGATTAAGCGCAATCCTGCTTTCAATAACCTTCGCGAGATAATTGAAAATAATTCCCGGAACGATAAAAAACAGCCCGACACTGAAAATAACGGCAATAATAACCGAAAAATAAATAACGGCGTCTTTGTTTTTAAAAAGCTTTTCTATAAATTCATCAACCTTTGACGGCTTATATTCGGGCTCTTCCTCCTCAAGGTCGTACATTTCGGCGGATTTCATAAGCGTTTTCACGCCGATAATCATTGATTCAAAAAAAGCGATACACCCTCGTATTATGGGCAGCTTTAAAAAAGCGTTTCTTTTTGAAGCGGGCTTTGTTTCCTCAATATCGGTAACAATTTCACCGCTCGATTTTCTGACGGCAACGGCAATTTTGTCCGGTCCTTTCATCATAACGCCTTCAAGCACCGCCTGACCGCCGATAGACGTTTTGTGAACTTTTTTTTCCATATATATCAAATCCTTTCGGGGCATACGTTTAAATAATAAAACACGCTATTTTAATTATACAACAAATATGTAAAAAAATCAATCCCTTTTTTATTTGTGCGGAAAAACGCTTGATTATGTAAAGATTTTGTGATATACTATATTTTAAGAAAGGGTGAACGGCTTTGAAAAAGACAGTATATATTATGTTTTCCGCAATGCTTGCGTTTCTCTTTTTTGCGGAGACTTTATGCGCCGCAGAGGAAATAACGGGCGAATTTAACAAATATGAGGTTATCAGCACGCCTACAAGTCCCGTGGCGGGGATAGATGTTGATGCGCTTGTTTCATACAAATTAAGCGGGGGCAAAATAAAAGCGTTTAATATCGAAAACGGCAAAAAGCTGTTTGAGTTTGAGCCGGGCTGGAAGCAGGCAGCACCCTTTTGCGGCGGCAAAGACGCCATAATAACGGGCGGAGAAGGCAGTGTTATCGGTTTTGTGAATAAAAGCGGTAAGCTTGCGGCAGAAATTCACGGCGATTATCTTTATCATCTTGAGTATTCAAACGGAATGGTATGTCTGATAGATAAAACCGTAAACGAAAATGTTTATTCCGTATTTGACCGCAGCGGAAAAGAAATTGCGGGGCATTTTTTCGCGCCGGAATGTGAGCTGTCGGACGGCAGCATTGTTATCGCGAACGCGGGCGGAGGGCACAGCCTTATTTTGAAAGACGGAACGGTGAGTCCTCTGGAGTGCCGGAAAAATATAATTATAAACGACGGCGTTTCCCTTTGCGGCGGTGTGTATGAAAATATCAACGGCTCGGTATATTCTTTTGACGGAAAGCTTGTTTTTGAAAACGCAGGTAAATACAGCGATATCGCGCCCGTAAACCGCAAGTTTGCCGTAGCTTCAAAGGAGGGCGAAGAGGAGCTTTGTATTGTTAATTTTAAAGACGGCAAAGAAATCCCGATAAAAGGAAGCGGCTTTTTAAGAGATTGCTTTTTTACAAACGGTGATGTGTGCGACGGCGGGTTTTTTATAGGCAACACCGAAAAAAGCGTGCTTGTGAACAGCGAAACCGGCGAAATAATATCTGCGCCGGTCAGCACATATACCCGTTTTTACAGCGGCATTTCCGCTGTGACGGACGGGAATGACGCAAAAATATACAGGCTTATGAAAAGTGACGGCAGCTATATCGGCGATGATTACGAATACGCCACGGATTTTAAAGACGGTTTTTCTCTCACGGTAAAAACAGAGGGCGGCGTTTCGGTGATTAATGCCGTTTATCCGAAAGGAAACGCGATAGCACTTTACAGCTGCGGAAAATATAAAGCGCTTAACATAAAGGACGACAGAGCGGAGCTTGAATTTCACGATGAGCTGTTAAGCATTACGGCGCTGAAAACAAAAAAATCCGCCGTATATATCGGCGAAATGCCCGGCAGCGGAAACGTATATACGAAACAAAAAACACGGGGGATTTTTAAAACGGTGTCGTCATCGCTGCTTTCTCTGGCGGCAATCGCGGTTATTGCCTTTGTGATTACGGATATATTCAGACGAAGAAAAAAGAGAAAAGAAAATTAAAAACATAGCGGCGCGGAAGTTTATTTGCTCGCGCCGTTATTTTATATGCCTATTATAGCATAACCCTCTTTAAATTGCAGGCATTGCCGGTTGTTTTTGATTAATTTTAAAATTCTGACTTTATTGTCACTGCTGCGGGCAGTGTTATGGGATTTAAAAAGCGCCGCAGAAGCACTCGCAAAAAGGTGGCGGCGAGATGTACTTTGAGGATTTCACAAAATCACCTTATGAACTCTTTAAAAATATCTCTTAACATAAACAAATCGCCATTTACTGACTTTATCGTAGCAATCATCAATAGGTCTGCATCTATATTCTTAAATTCTATATGCTTACCCAGATTATTTAATAGCATAAGCAAAAATAGTCTTTGAATTCTTCCGTTTCCTTCACGGAACGGATGCAGATAGTTAAGCTCACAATACAAATCTACAAACTCGTTTATAAATTCGTCGCCATCATAAACTTTAAGAAAATTCTGTGCCTTTAACCTGCCAAATATAATCTTTGCTCTTCTTTCTATTTCTTGGACAGGACAAAACTTAGTCCCTTTTTTACTCATATCAACCTTTCGGATTGTACCTGCCCAATCATATATTTCGTCAAAAACGTATTTATGAAGATTTTTATAAAACTCAAAATTCACATTTTTAAATGGTATTTCAATAGTTGCCTGTGCCATAAGGTAGCCTGTAAGGTTTCGTTCCATCATTTCAAGTTCCTTTTCGTTCCTTATGTCAAATTTGTTTATTAGCACACTGCTGTTTTCATAACAGCCATCTTGAAGCGGATCTAAAGAATACGTCATTATACTCTGCACCTTTCAAGCAGTATTTTAATAAAATCGTCTTTTGTGATTTTACCTTCCAATGCTTCCATACATAACTCTTTCTCGCCGTCAGAAAACACAAATCCCTCCATTTCAACTGAAGCAATAGCGTTGTCTAATGCGGCTGTCTTTTCAGTTGTAATAACATCTCTATGCAGCATATAACTCTACCACCTTATTTATTTCAAGTATGGAATCCTTCGGAATAGGATAAGTTACTACATCTACGGGGG
>CACZTG010000199.1 GCA_902783995.1 uncultured Ruminococcus sp.
AGCCGCAAAAATGACAGATGTACCGGGGCATACAATAGGCATGGTTTCATCTTTTGAAAAATATAATGTAAAATTTTTGCATATAGGAGTTAATCCGGCAACACCGTTGCCGCCCGTGCCGAGAGTTTTTCGTTGGAAATGCGGTGACAGCAGTGTTATTGTTATGTATCAGACCGATTACGGCAATAAAGACGAGTTTGATGATTTCGTAGTTTATTTTGCTCATACAGGAGATAACTTAGGACCGCAGTCGGCAAGCGAGGTTATAAATATATATGAGAATATAAAAAACGAATATCCGGGTTGTAATATAATACCTGCTACGCTTGACGATATTTATGAGCGTGTGGTAAAGTTAGAAAACATACCGGTATTTGATAAAGAAATAGGGGACACATGGATTCACGGCGCCGGAACAGACCCTAAAAAAATAAGCAGATACAGAAGATTGCTTAGGTATATAGAAAAAAACGGAACAAATAATGCAGACTTAACCGACTCACTTATTTTAGTTCCGGAGCATACATGGGGAAAGGATATTAAAACTTTTTTCCGCAACGACAAGGATTATAACTTTGACGAAATGGATAAATTAAAGGATACACCTATGTATAAAGATGTGGTTAAATCGTGGCAGGAACAAAGGCATTATGTATCTTTGGCAGAAAAACAGCTTCATGTAAAAAATGACTATAGGGTAACTGTCCCAAGCGTTAAAGGCTATACGAAGTGCGATGATACAAATGCGCCTCAAATAGAATTAAGCTGGCAGTTATTTGATAATTCGGATTATTTAAATTATGAACAAACTTATATGCGTTCAAGACCCGAGTGGGCAATTTGGGATTTTACAAAGGTTGGATTGCCCGAATACCGCGGAGGAATTTTCTGTGCTGAATGCTTGGAACATTATAGGAAAAACAGTAAAGACGTTTATTTGTACAGATTTGATAGTAAGATTGAAAAAAAATACGGGTTACCTTATTTTTGGCTTGAAATATATCAAGGCAATATTAAGCTCCAATGGTTTGAGAAAAAAGCATCTCGGCTTCCGCAAGCCTTTTGGCTCAAATTTAACGGCTTTAAAGAAGAATGGGAGCTTAATAAAATGGGAATGTGGATAAAACCGAAGGATATTGTGGGAAGCCCGCTGATAAGTGCTGTTCAAAAAGGAATAAGGAATGATAAGACGATAATTGAAGCTCTCGACAGCTGCCTTGCAGCTCCTTTTGGTCGGAGACTTTTGCAATACAATGTTGAAACGGGCAAGCAGGATATGTATTTTAATTTGTACAACAATATCTGGAATACCAATTTCCCGATGTGGTATTCGGAGGATGCAATCTTCAGATTTAAGATAAAAAAGAGAAAACAGTAAAAATATCAAGTTTTTTGTGTTAAGACGTAAATGCTTCTGCCTTGACACAAAATTATACATATGATATAATTGCAATATGGTATTTGTCTTACAAGCGAAAGGAATATCAGACAATGAAATATAAAAAAACTTTGGAAAAAATTGTGTATTTTTGCCTTGTATATACAGCAGTACTGTTTGTATCACTGTTTTTATTCTTTTTTATGAAAAATGCACAGCAAACAAAAACGCTGCTTGACAAAAATTCAACAAGTATTGCAAGCAGACTGTCGCTTATAGATGTTCAGTTTGATGCGATACATAATGAAGTCGTCAACAGTATGTATTATAAAAATTATATAAATAACGACAGTAAATTTGACAAATCAAAGCTGCATGATTTGTTGTGTTCCTATGCAAACTCTGCGGCTCCTTCTATATATTCCATTGCTGTCATAAGGGGTAAAGATTTTATTCAAAGTACAAGCGTAATAAGCAGCCGAAGCACTATGACGTATGACTATTATGCTTCTTCTTTGAACCTTGATTTTTTCTCTCTTACGAAAAAAATCCAAAATATTGGAGAAAGAAGCGGCAAGAATGATTTTAACTTTTTTATTTCGGGTGATTTCATAACTATTATTGAGTGCGATAAGAGCAGTTTCGATACTCCCGCATATTTTTTGGTATCGTTTTATTTTGACGATATAATAAAAAATGATAATTTAAACGGAATACACATTGCATTTTTTGTTGAAGACAATTTATTTTATACATATGACAAAAGCGATGCCGAAATATCGGCTAATCTCTATGGCAGACAAAGCTCAGGCTTATATTATGTTGCATCAAAGACGGCAACCTCACATAATCTTGCGCCAAACATAACGATAATGTGTTTCAAAGGAAAGTTTACAAACATAAACGATTTTTTAACGCCGATGATATTTGCAACACTTATCTCGCTGTTGATGCTTTTGATTGGTATATATGTTGCAAACAAGTTTACAAAGAGACTTTATGCACCTATAAATAATCTTTTGCAAAAGCTTGAAGGCGGTAATGATGATATTGATGATGAGTTTGAAGTCATCGGTAAATTTGTCGATGAAATAAGCAGCAAAAATTCGCTTATGAAGGACTATATAGAGGAAAGCGAAAAGGTTCTGGAAAAC
>CACZTG010000200.1 GCA_902783995.1 uncultured Ruminococcus sp.
GCGCATACAGCGGCATTCACCTTGCCTATACCCGCTTTTGCTATAACAACCTCTTTGCCCGAAATCTGTCCGCTGACAAAATCAATACCGCTGATATTTTTTATCTGCTTGTTTTCTACGGCATTTTTAAGAGTTGTCACCTCAATATCCATAGCTCCGATTATTCCTATCACTTTTGTTTCTTCCTTTCCTTACTTGTTTCGGATAAAATCTTTTCCGTTATATTTTCTGTTTTTGCAAGATATTTTTACGCTTCATTTTTTGCATACTGCCGCCGTCTCTGTTTTTTCTGTATAAAGTAATTTAAGTAATATCGGTGTGGAAACAGAAGCTACAATAACAATCAGAATTACAGCGGGAAAATATGACGCGTCAAGCAAATCCGCCGCCAGCCCCTTTTGCGCGACTATAAGGCATACCTCGCCTCTCGCCATCATTCCGACACCGATTTTAAGCGCGTCTTTTATTTTATATCCGCACATTCCCGCTCCAAATCCGCAGCCAATAATTTTAGTAATAAGCGCGACTGCCGCGTAGCAAACCGCGAATAAAGCGATTTTTCCCGAAAAACCTGAAAAATCCGTCTTCAAGCCGATATTCACAAAGAAAATCGGCGCGAAAAACATATAAGAGCTTATATCGATTTTTTCTACTATATACTCGGCTGAACGCAGCGTGCAGAGTATCACTCCCGCCACAAACGCGCCCGTTATATCAGCAATACCGAACAACGCCTCCGCAATATATGAAAGCGTAAGACAAAGCACAAGCCCGAATATGGGAACACGCCTGTTATGCGGATATTTTAAACTCAGCCATTTAAACCCGTAATGCGCCGCAAAGCCTACAATTATGGCAAAAACAAAAAACATAGCCGTTCTTAAAACAACGGCAAGCGGTCTTACTTCGGGGTTTTTAAGACTCATAACGATGCTGAGAAGCACAATTCCGATTATATCGTCAATTATCGCCGCGCTTAAAACTATCGTTCCGACCTTCGTTTGCAGCTTTCCCATTTCACGCAGCGCTTCAACGGTTATACTCACGGAGGTTGCCGTAATTATAAGACCCGTAAAAACCGCGCTTACAAATTCTTTGCTTCCGGGAGGCGCAAAGCCGCCATGCATTACGGAATATAAAACATATCCCCCGATAAGCGGAACAAGAACGCCCATTGAAGCTACAACAGCCGCCGCAAGACCTGTTTTTTTAACCTCTTTTATATCGGTTTCAAGCCCTGCCGTGAACATTATCATAATAACGCCGAACTCAGCTATTTCTCCGATAAAGCTGCTTGTCCCAAGACCGCATATTTTTAAAAATATACCTGCGGCAAGCATACCGACAACCTGCGGAAGCTTAAGCTTCCTCGCGCCCATACCGAATAGTTTTGCCGAAATTAAAATAAGGGCTATCGGCAGAAATTCCTTGTACAAAAAAATCCATCTCTTTTCAAATTTTAATACGCGTACTGTTTTATCACAACAGTTATTTTTTCCAAAAAAGCAGGGGCTTCAATCACGCCCCTGTTTCTTTACCTTATTATTTTACAAAATTATCTTTCTTCTGTTTTCTGCTTCGTTGATTTTATCGATATATTCAAGCGACATACCCGTTCCCTTTGCAACGCAGGAAATAGCGTCCTCGGCAACATAAACATCAACGCCCGTTTTTTCACGGAGCAGTATGTCAAGCCCCCAAATAAGACCGCCGCCGCCGGTTATAACAATACCCGAATGGCTGATATCCCCGACAAGCTCGGGAGGCGTAGCTTCAAGCACAGCGTGAGCGGCGTCCGCAATCATCATACCCGTTTCGATTAACGCTTCGGCAATTTCGGTCGAATTAACCATAAGCGTTTTCGGAAGCCCTGTAAGAAGGCACCTTCCGCGCACCTCCATCTGAAGCTCCTCGTCCCTCGGAAGCACGCATCCGATAGCGATTTTAAGCTCCTCGGCAGTTCTTTCACCGATTAAAACGTTATACTTTTTCTTAATATATCTTACAACAGCCTCGTCAAACTTATCGCCGGCAATTTTAACGGACGACCTCACGACCACACCGTCAAGTGAAATAACGGCAATATCGGTCGTTCCGCCGCCGATATCAACTACCATACAGCCGCTCGGACGTGATATATCTATCCCCGCGCCGATAGCTGCCGCGATAGGCTCCTCAATAAGCCTTACTTTTGAAGCGCCCGCCTGAATTGTAGCGTCAATAACGGCTCTTTTTTCAACCTCCGTAACTCCGCTCGGAACGCACACAACAACACGAGGTCCGAAAAGCCTTGGCTTGCATACTTTTTTTAAAAACTCTTTAAGCATTTTTTCGGTAAGAGTGTAATCCGAAATAACGCCGTCGGAAAGCGGTCTTTTTGCTGTAACGCTGCCCGGCGTTCTGCCAAGCATACGTTGCGCCTTAACACCCACGGCAAGCGGCTCGCCTTTCGCGTTTACGGCAACAACGGAAGGCTCGCGAAGAACTATCCCTTTACCTTTAACGTATATAAGCACAGTAGATGTACCAAGGTCTATACCGACATCCTGAATATATCCGAATAACATTATATCCTCTCCTCATATGTAAATCTGCAAAAAAAATATAACAATACTTAATGAATGTAATAAATACTCACTTTAAATTATACTATATATTTGAAAATTAGTCAATGGTTTTTGCAAAAAAACTGTTTTTTGAAAAAATAAGACAGAAAAAAATTATCAA
>CACZTG010000201.1 GCA_902783995.1 uncultured Ruminococcus sp.
ATATTTTCTTGCTTTTTGATAATCTGCTTGCTCAGTAAGCACAGAAACAACATCAATAATCGAAAAATACCATTCTTCTTCATCTTCATTCCAAGCGGTACGAATCGGCTGGTCTTCATAAATTTCTATTTTTTCGTCTTTTGCCATAAATCTATCACCTCGTTAAAACTGTTTTACCCATCTCTAAGCTGATTCAATACTATGCAACCAATGCGTTTGCATTTATGCGGTCAATGATATTTTTGATTCCGTTCCAAACAGACAAATCAGTAAATATTTCTACCACGCTGCCCTGATCTGTAAAGGGAGATTCCTGAAGCACTGATAAATCTTTCATGACGCCGTTATGAACAATGTATTCTATTATTTGATTTACAAAGTATATCTGTCTTGAATCAAGGCTGACATCGTTTAAATACTCCGAAAAAGCCTCTTTTGCCGCGTTCATATCAAGCCCTACAATTTCACGCACGAATTCGCCGAGCGGTTTTTGCCCGTATTCGTTTTCATAATCTTGCTTTGTTCCGAGCTCGCTCCACAAAACCGTTTCAAGAGATTTAATATCTTCCTGTGTCAGCGGTATATTGCTTTTTAATTTGGCGATAGCAATATTATCCTGATGCTGCCGGATATAATATTCGGCTTTTGCCTTGTAGTTTTTCAAATCGTCGTTTTCAAGCTCAGACTCTTTCCAATCAATCGAAAGTATTTCATCATCAAAATTAGTATTATAACTCATTCTGTCTGTCGGGATGTACTTTATCAAATCACGCAGATTTTCACGGATGTGCTCAAACTCGTTTATGCCCGCATTTTCAACATAATCGGTATGCAAAATCTTATCAATAAGTTCCGCCTGCGCCATTATTTCAGGTATATTTGCAACAGAAGCGATGCCGGAAACCTTATTAAATAAGTCTTTTCGCGCTTTGCTGTATTTCTTCCCTGCGAGATATGCAAGCTCTATGCCGTACATCAGCGCGTCGAATCGCACCGCCTTTGCATCGTCCTCATCCGGAATGATCAGCGGCGCAAGCTCTTGCCCGATTATCAGTGTATCTTCGTATGTAAGCGTCTGATAGTTGTCGGGATTTGAATACAATTCAACGTATTTCAAATGTTGCCTGACAGCAAAATTATCCTTGTTCAACTCCTTGACTTTGCGTACCAAATCATCAACAAGAGATTTGCGGAACGCGATAAGGTCTGTCGTCTGATAAGCAAGGTCTTGCAATTTGAAAACTATCTGGGACTTCAAGTGGAAAATAGCACCCTGCAAAGCCATCATATTTGCAGTTGGTCTGCCTTTGTTCATGCGGAAAAATTCAAAGTTTCCGCAGAAATCAAAGATATAGAATTTCTCTTTGTCTTTACCGTCAAGCAGAGTGGGACAAAGACGGGTTCCGCGTCCGATCATCTGCCAGAATTTCGCCTTGCTCATCACTTTTTTGAAAAAGACAAGGTTCAGAACTTCGGGTACGTCGATACCTGTATCAAGCATATCCACTGAAATGGCGATCTGCGGCAGTTTTTTCGAATTGGAAAACTCGTCGATTGCGCTCTGCGCGTAGGTCATATAATTGTCGATAACTTTTGCAAAGCCCGGCAGATGCGGATACTCCTTGTTAAATACTTCAAGAATCTTTTCCGCATGGGTGTGGTTTTTTGCAAAAATTATTGTTTTGCCAAGCTTTTGTCCGTAATCAATTTTAATGCCTTCGTTCATAAGAATATTTAGCACCTGACGAATTGTGTCACGGTTAAAAATCCATTCATTCAAGGCAGATGACGCTATGCTTTCCGGAAGTTCTCCGTTTTCATCTTCAAAAGTATCTTCATATTCTTTTTTGTCTTCTTCCGAAAGCTCGTCATAAACAATGCCCTGCTCAATAAACTTAAGCCGCGTTTCAACAGACATAAAATCTACCAAGAACTCGTCTTTTACTGCTTGAGCAAGTTCATAGCCGTAGGTCGGAACGCCGTTTTCCAGTTCAAAAACTTCGTAGGTGTTTTTGTCGATCTCATCCTTCGGCGTTGCGGTAAGACCTACAAGCGGCGCGTCAAAATAATTAAAAATATCGCGGTATTTGTTGTAAATTGAGCGGTGAGCCTCGTCACATATAACAAGGTCAAAGTGACCGCATGTAAAAAGCTTTCCGTTTTCATCTTTGACGGTATCAATGCAATTCATCATTGTCTGATATGTTGAAAAAACACAGTGGGCGCTGTAATTGTCTTTTTCTTCGCAAAGGTTTGTAACAGACAAATCGGGAAGCAAGTTTACAAAGTTTCTTTTAGCCTGAGTAACAAGGCTGTTCCTGTCCGCAAGGAAAAGAATATTCTTAACCCAGCCGTGCTGCAAAAGCACATCGCAAAGAGCAATAACCGTTCTCGTTTTGCCTGAGCCCGTTGCCATAACAAGAAGCGCTTTTCTGCGGTTTTTCTCCCCGAAACTGTCACAAACCGCTTTTATCGCGCCTTCCTGATAGTATCGGTCTGCAATATTTTTGTTGACAAAAATATTTTTAAGGCTTGTCCGCATTGTCTGCAGATTAAAAAGCTTCTCCAGATCGCGCTTTGAGTAAACAGTTGCGCACTTTCTTTCGGGATATAAATTATCCTGTATTCTCGTTTCAAATCCGTTTGAAAGGAATATCACAGGTCTGCGGCCGTATTTTTGCTCGAGTAAATCCGCATAAAGCTTTGCCTGCTGTCTGCCCTTGGAAACATCAACACATGTGCGCTTTGCTTCCAAAACGGCAAGCGGTCTGCCGTCGTCACCGTATAAAACATAGTCGGCATACCCAACTTCGGACTTATTAGGCATACCGGAAAGTTCCACTTCGTTCAGCCAGTCTTTGCCTTCCACCCAGCCTGCGTCCTGAAGCATAAAATCAATATAAATCTTTCTTGTTTTATACTCTGATAAATCAAGAGGCTTTGTGACATAAGTTTGCTGCTGCTCCTGCCTGCGGGCTGTCAGCTCCTCCTTCATCGCCTTGTTTTCTTCGAGAAGCTTCTCAATGTCTATTTCTTTATCGGTAAAAGACACAGCTTCCGCAGGAGTAAGCTCTAACAAAGATTTGTCAAACTGTGCTTCTTCATAATTCGTTCCGTAACAATATGCGACAAAATCAAGAAAAATAAAGAGGTTTTCAAGACAGAGTTCTGCCTGTTCTATTGTGATTTTCTTATTTGAATGAGCAACATTATTTCCGACTCTTCTTATAAAATCAAGTCTTTTGTATATATCGTCGCCGACAATATCACGGAAATCCTCATTTGTCATAAGCGAAATAAGGCTGTCCTGATATGTAATTTCAAGCGATTTGTCAGCAGAATACATCCACTTTACAGCAAACTCCATTGCCCTGCGGCAATTAAGCGCACAGGAATCAATATCAATGTGCAAAATGTTTTCCGCCGCAATCGCAACATCGGCAAATGTATTAAATTGTGGGTCTTTTTTTAGAAAATCAAAGTTGGTCATGTTGGTCACCTCTTTGAATGATTTACTATACATTTTCTGTTCTTATTGAAAATATCGTTTCTTTTGAAAAAGTAATACTATTATCTTCGCTAATATAATCTATTTTATGTATTGAAGCCTCCATTTTTAGTTTGGAATTTTCTTGTACAACATCTTTTGCAAAATCAATAATATAATCTGTGTTACTTTTTTTATTAAGGATAGAGTATAATTCCTGTCCTGCCGATGTTAATGGATATGTCCTATATGTTAAATTGCAAGAACTTTTTTCTGCTTCCTTAAAAAACAAAATTCTATTTTGAGAATATATTTCTTGTGCTTTGCTAATACTTACGTTTATTCCTATATCGGATTTCATTTTAATTAATCCACATTCATCCAATACTAATAAATCATGATAAACAATGTTATATTTTTCTAATATATCCATGTTTTGAGATATAATATTATAACCATGAAATTTTAAAACAATAGGAATAATTTTTTGAAAAGATTTTGCGTCATTTTGTGATAAATTACGTATTACTTCAAGTGTTCTTAAAGAAAAACTTCCCGGACTCTTAATTTCGCCTGCAAGAATTTTTCCCCATATAAATTGCATTGATTTACTATTAATATCCTTTATAATATTAAAAAACCGTGAAATCCAATCTTCATCAACAGGGTTATCAGAAACCTTTGATTCTTTTTTTAATTCTTTATATGCATTATTAACAACCGCATCAATATTATTTTGATTCTTTAATTCTTGATAGATTATTCTGTCCTCTACTCTTTTCAAAATATCTTTATTTTTCATATTACTTCCAGTAATAGAGCCGTTTTCATATAAAAAACCAATATCTCTATTTTTTCTCAAAGATTCGCCTATTTTTTCTAATTCATAAGCCTTCGCATCTGCCATTTTTCTTACATTAAATGGTCTATATACTGTTCCTATTGCTCCGGCAACCGTTTCTATCAATTTTTCAACAGGCGACGCAAGTGCCTTTGCTGTATCCAGTAATTCTCCCATTGGCTTCTTCCTCCTTATCCAAAATATTTTTGCATTAAACTGTCAAATAACAACTGTGCTTCGTCAAGCGCTTTCTGCACTACAACTTTTGATTTGTCGACTTGTTGAACAAAGTCGGCAAATTGGTTTTGAAGTTCGATTGGTGGAACGATAATTTTAATTGCTCTTGTACTATCTTTGGTAATTGTTTTTGTTACCGCACCACGAACATACTGTTGAATCTCGTTTGTGCCATAATCTGATGAAAGCAAAAAATATAAATATTTCATATTAAGTCTATCATCAAATCTGAACATAAACGCATTTCTGCCAAGAGAAGCAGGATGGTTTATATAAGGCATAATATATATCTTTCCTGCACTACCAATCTTATTCATTATAAGTTCGCCACCGTATAATTTAGACTTATTGAGCAATTCATACGCTGATTTATCAATATATTTCACATCAGCACTTAAATCGCCAGATTCCAAATCGGTTGTACGAACCATTATTGCATAATTAGGTTCATCATACATTACAACATTTGAATCAAGTAATTCATAACTACCATTCGCACTAAAATCAGCCAAAGTAGTCATATAATTACCCAATATGTCCACAGTCCATTTTTTATCATTGATATATGGATCTCCAAACATCTCGACAAATCGGGCTTTGATGAGATCGTCGAGGGATTGGAGTTCATTTTTGCGTAATTCGATTATAGAATTGACTTTGTCAAGGACTTGTACAATTTCTTTTTGCTCTGAATAAGTGTGTACCTTTACTTTGATTTGGGATAAAGTGGCTTTGTTCAAAGTTTTGCCCATAACCGCTTTGTTTGTCCCTGCATCCCAATTTTTGCTACACAATAAGTAGTAGATATAATCAGGCAACAAATCAATCTTATGCAAATCACGAAACGACATAATCGCCTCGTTAGAATACATTGGTTCGGCAGTTATCGCAGTTTTTCCAATCGACAATTTGAAGCTCATAATTACGGTATTAGCTGGAATTTGGCTAATACCACTATCGACAACGGCTTTATCCGACAAGTATTCTTTTGTATCAGATATGTATTTGCCGCATTTGGATAGATCACTTATAGAAATCCATTTGTGATCATTTGAATCCCAATAGTCAGGGTTGTTCCTTGACGGAGTTTTACCCATCTGCAAGTCAAACAGTTCTTCTAATTTATACTCCATATTCATCCCCACAAATCCGAATTTATTTATCGTCCTTTTTTGCATGTTTTTTTGCTAATTTTTCTGTTACTTTTATCGTTTCTA
>CACZTG010000202.1 GCA_902783995.1 uncultured Ruminococcus sp.
ATATTTACAGAGCTTGCAGAGGCCGTGATAGACAAGGGCGGAGCGGTATTCGGAGCGGCGTGGACGGAAGATTTTTCGCTAAATCATATCTTTGTGGACAAAAAAGAGGCTTTGAAAAAACTCCGAGGCTCTAAATATGTGCAAAGCTCGACGGGAAACACTTTTAAAAAGGCGGAAGAATTGCTTAAAAGCGGAAGATATGTGTGCTATTCGGGAACACCCTGCCAGATTGCAGGTCTAAAAGCATTTTTAAAGAAAGACTATGACAGGCTTCTTACAATTGACCTCATATGCCACGGCGTACCGAGCGTAAAAATGCTTAAAGACGATTTGTCATATGTTTCCGCTAAGAAAAAAATAAACATTAAAGATGTAAAGTTTCGCGATAAAAAGTATGGTTGGGGAGTGACAGGTTCACTAACTGACGGCAAAGCAAAAGTTAAATATTTTGAAGGCAATTCGCCGTATTATTTCTATTTTTTGAATGGCGAAGTCTACCGCGACAGCTGTTATAACTGCAGATTTCCTTGTGAAAACCGTCAGGGAGATATAACGCTTGGCGATTATTGGGGGATAAAAGAAGAGCTTGTCTTGAAAATGGAAGATGCAGATTTAGATAAGGGTATTTCCTGCATTTTGGTCAATTCAGAAAAAGGAGATAAGTGGCTGAAAAGTATCGAAAACATGCTGTCGCTTACAGTTTCCGACAGGAAAAGCGTTGAAAAAAGGAATAAACAGCTGACACAGCACAGTACACCAACGCCTGAGCATAACAGCTTATTCAATATGTATAGAGAAAAGGGATATGATGCTTTCTTATACCATTATAAACGGCATTATAAAAAGCGCATTATCATATTTGCAAAAAGTATGATACCGAGAAGAATAAAACGCAAACTTGCAAGCAAAATAAAGGGTTAATTATACTAAAACAGTGTGCCGATAAGATTATCAGCACACTGTTTTTTTGTTTATTTTGCGCCTTTACCGCTGAACTGACCTTGTATGGTTTTAAAAATAAGTTTTATATCAAACCAGACGCTCATTTTTCTTATGTATTCCATATCCAGATTTACGACTTCTTCAAAGTCGGTTATATCGCTTCTGCCGTTTGTCTGCCACATTCCAGTAATACCTGGTCTTATCGCCATTCTGGCTCTGTGCCACGAACTGTATTTTTCCCATTCATCAAGCGTTGGCGGGCGTGTTCCTACAAGAGACATATGCCCTGAAAGAACCAAAAAGAACTGCGGGAATTCGTCAATGGAGAACCTGCGGATAAACCAGCCTATGCCTTTCCGCTTTCCGTCAGGGCCGCTTCCCAAAACTCTCGGGTCGTTATCCATCTTAAACATCATTCCGTCAGATACTGTATTATGCTTCATAAGCTCGGCTTTACGCTCCTCCGCATTCTTATACATAGAACGGAATTTGAGCATTTTGAAAACTCTTCCGCCTTTGCCTATACGGGGCTGTGCAAAGAATATAGGACCGGGGTCTGTTATAAAGATGATAGGACCTATAAAAATCATAATTATAATCGTGAGAATTGAGCCTACAAGACCTCCTGCAATATCCATAAGCCTTTTTGCAAAGAACGGTGCAGGTTGCATAATTCTTACGCTTTCTGTAAGACAAGTATATCCTGCAACAGTTTCTACCATCTTATTTTTATCAGCTTCTAATCGGAAGTCTATTGCACGGTGAGTGGTTATACCCATTTCTGTCAGTTTTTTTATAACATCTCTCGGCGCTCTTATGCTGGGCAAATTCATAAATACTTCATCAATCCATTGCTTTAAGAGATAATCAGGAAGGTCATCTATTTCCGAAATAACCGGATACCCCATAACTTTATCTCCTACCTTATATCTTTTGCTTTCAATGATAACTATTCCCGAAATTTCCACCTGCCCGAATGAGTGTTTTTCAACAGACCGTATAAACTGTTCAATATTGTCATCTAAAGCTATCAAAATCATCTTTCGCTTGTTGATGTATACGCTTAAACCTTTTTTTACAAGCTCGCGATACAGCAAATTCGCGATGTAATCTGCCCCCATACTTGCAAGGAAAAATGTATAAACCAGTTCAGTGTCAAGCGGCTTTTTTTCAATATAAACAAGATACAAAAGAATAAAGCCGCCGCTTATTCCCATATTTATAACTGAAAACACAAACTCTTTCAGAATACCTCTGTACATTATTTCGTTATGATAGTCGGTCATAATATCAAATAAGCATTTAAACAAGACTAAAATAATGGCACAGCTTACAAGCTCTTCCGTGCTAAATGCAGTATACCTTACAATGGTTGCATAGAACATAACCATAATTATTATTACATCAATTATTATAAAATCAAAATGTTCAAGCCAGCCGGTTTTTCTCTTTTTGTACATAATCCGTATTACTTCCTTTTTGAAAACAATCTATCAAATACCATTATAACGCATTTTAGGACAAAAATCAACCGTAATTTATCAAATTTGCTATGTTTGACAAAAAATGTGTTTGATGCTATAATAAATTGTATTTTTATGTAAAATGAAAGGAGCTACGCTTGTATGAGTGTAAAATTAACCATAGGTACTGCTATATATAATGTGGGCGAAAAACTGCTCAGGGAACATATAGAAGGAATTCTGGGACAGCTTACCGATGAGGTGGAGCTGCTTCTCATAAATGACGCATCGACAGATAATTCTGGGAACATATGCAAAGAGTATGCGGGGCGTGACAGTCGTATAAGATATATTGATATGGGCAAAAATCAGGGACTGAGCATAGTGAGAAACCGAACTATTGAAGAGGCGCAGGGAAAGTGGATTTTTTTTGTGGACGGCGATGACCTTTTATCTGACCGTTGTGTTGAGGCGGCTCTTGCGTTTTACGATACAGATTATGATGTAATTATTCACGACAGGCATATTTTTGCGGATAAAAAGGAGAAAGAACCTGTTTTCTCTGTTAAAAAGCTCACAGAGCTTCCTGAAGGGGCAGGAAGAGCAATCAGTCTTTCTGTGCTGTGCCAAAACCCATTTAACCCTCAGGACTTCGGTATGAGTAAAGATGTTTTTTATCATGCGGCATGGGGTGCGCTTTACAGAAAAGAATTTCTGATAGCGAACAATTTGAAGTTCCCGCCGGGGCAGAAAAAAGCGCAGGACAGCGTGTTTAATACAGAGGTATATGCGTGTGCAAAAAAAATAGCATACCTTCCATATACGATGTATTATTACAGAAAAAATCCTATGGGCATAACAAAAAGATACAGCGAGGACAATATAAAAACAATAAATACTGTTTTGCAAAATCAGCTCAGCTGTATGCAAAAGGTATATCCCGATGATGAGGAGGTAATGAGGCTTTATAGGAGGAACAGGCTTATTGTTTTGACTATTGACAGAATGAGACTTGATATTTTTCATAAGGACAATCCAAAGCCATACAAAACAAGGCGTGCTGAATTTTTACAGCTTCTTGAAACAGAACCGTATAAAAGCGCAATAGTCGAGTTTGATTTTGCCGGAAATGACAGACGGTGGTGGATGCTGCCTATGGAATATGCACGCAGAAGAAACTTTACACTTTTGGAAATGTGCTTCAGATATCCAAAATTACTCCACCTTATCGGAAAGGTAAAAATACGCTTCAGCAGGATATTAAATAATCTCCATACTAAAAGTAGGTAAAAATGTTTAAATTACTTGACACAGCTCGTCTTTTGATATATAATATTGATATATTTTGGAGTAATATGGAGAATTTTATATGAATATGCCTTATGCAAAAAATTCAAAATTGTATGCAGGATTATACATATTTTTTATTTTTTCTGCTGCTATGGGCGATTGGAAGGTAATAAATGCAGCTCTGGGCGGTCTGCCAAAGGTGATTTCGGCAGGCGCGGCGGGGATAGCGTTTATATACCTGCTGGTTACGGGAGAATTCAAAAACGCAA
>CACZTG010000203.1 GCA_902783995.1 uncultured Ruminococcus sp.
GGCGGAAAAGCGTCGGGAAGCGTTTCAAAAAAGACGGACTATGTGCTTGCCGGCGAAGCGGCGGGCAGTAAGCTCGACAAGGCGCAGACTCTCGGAATAAACATTATTACAGAAGATGAATTTAACGAAATGATAAAATAAAAAAATGCCGCAGATTTTAAAAGTATCTGCGGCATTCAACTCTTTTTCGGGTAACCTCTTTACGATAACTATTCAAGGTTTATAATTGAAAACTCATCCGGTTTTTTAAACGGTTTCATTTCGTTCCACAAAAACATTTTTGCGAAAACCGGAACGCCGTTCCAAGCATTTATGTTAAAGCTGTAAGAAACATTATGTGTTCTTTCGCCGGAAGTAAGCTTTTCTGCCATAACGCGAAGCAAAACCGAATTGCTGTCATAAAACGCTGTGTAGATATCCGCTTCATTTTCGTCGACTGATAATACATCGGCACTGAAATTCAATATACCGTTTTCGATTTTTGATACGTCATTTATTTTTACTTTAAGCGGCTGTTCTGTAAAACGGGCATTTATTACGACAGGACCGGCAGCGATAAAAGCATATTCCTCATCGCCCGAAAGCAGGTTTTCATCTTCATCATACCAGCCCAGAAACTCGGTATTTTCCATAGGATACGCGTTAAGCACAACAAGCTCACCGTTTGTAACGCCTTCCATACCGTACGCTGTACCGTCTCCCGTAACCTCAACAATAATATCTGTTGTGCCTAAAGCTTCACCGCTCAGATCCTCATCACATTCTATATCCTCACCGTTCAAAGAAAGATTATATTCCTCCGCGGCACAGTTGTTTTCTGTCGGGATATTGCCGCAAAGCACATCGCCCTCCGAAACATCAATATCAAAATAATTTACTTTTCGTATTTCCGTGTAATCTTCGTATTCCGATACGGAATAGGTTACATTTCCGTCCTCATATGCCGCTATCTCGATACGGTAATCCTCTATACTTTCATCGGAATCAATAAACAGTTTAAGAGAATCCCCGGATATTTCCGCGGGAATAAGCGCGACCTCTGTTTCGTGATCAACAACGCTCAGTACAAGATTGCCGTCCTTATCATATACGGAAACATCTACCGGGCAGGCGACTGTTATCGCTTTATATACGGCTTTTTCAAATATATCCTTGGGATTATCATACCCGAACAGCCATGATCTGTAATATTCGGGATTATGCGCGTCCGCCACGGTGCCTATTTTTGTTATATACAGTAATATATCAAGCAAATCGTTAAGCTTAACGTTATTCTTTATAATATAATCCAGACGGTCCTGCAGGTTATGTTTATACGCCGAAACGCAGATGGGATATACATATTGCCAGACCTTATCATCGGATATTTTAAAAATTTTCAGAAGATTTTTCGCGGCAGAATTGGTCAGAAGAAAATCACATTCCTCATACGCAAAGGCTTTGGCGTTTTTGTATCTTGAATTTGCGGAATACATATTCTCAACAAATTCGGCTTCGTGCCCTTTGTGACACACAAAACATTCTACCATATCCATAATAAAAGGCTCATATCTGCTTAAAAATGTGTCTTTACTTTCCACTATATTTGTAAGCGCTTTTACCGCGATATTACCTGATGTGGTCTGTGCTTTTCCTACGGAATACCTTTTGCCTGTAAAATTATAAAAATACTTTTCATTCTTGTTGAAAAAAGAGGAATTTCTGTTTTTAACATACATATCTATTCCGTACCGCCCGTATCCCCATTCGGACATTGCGACCTTCGGCACAATATCATAGGGCAGTATCATATTGAAAATATTGCTGTGAACAGGCGCTTTTGCGTTCTGGTTGTCAACCAGAACACAGCCCGGCACCGCAAAAAGATATGAATACATATTTTCCGGCTTTATCAGTCTGTTGTTATTTATCATTCCCGACACAAGATTCGCGATTGCCGCGCCTCGTGAATATCCCGTTATCCATATTTTTGCAGTATCTGTATCAATATCCGCGTTTTGGATAAGTGACTGTAATGAGGAATATACAGCATCAGCCGGAGCCCTGAACCCGTTATGGAAATCCCCGCTGCCGATATGGAAATTACTGCGCCACTCAGCGCCGTACCCGCCGCCGCGAAGAACCACCATTATGAGTGTACTGCCGTCCGACAGCTTTTTTGTCGCCAGAGAATATGCCGCCTTGTCCTCACCGTTCACAGGGGATTTATCATAATTGATATAACTGACAAAATCAGTTCCTATATACTCATATGCTTTTTTAATATTCGCGTTGCCGGCGCCTTTTTTCGGAGTAAAAGCGGAAAGCTCCAGAGCGAGGGACGCCCTTGCAAGGTCAAGGTTATACGCATATCCTTTTTCGCCAAGAAAATATGAGTCGGAATAATTAAGCTCTATTGCCGCGTTGCTTAATAAATCGCTTCTGTAATGTATATGGTTGTTGCTACTGTTGTAATGTATATTTGCAGTTGTTAATTGAGTATTGTTTTCGCCAATACCAATTTTCTCCCATTGCTCATCTGTACCTTTATAATATACATCTTTTAAACAGTAACAAAGGCTAAATGAACGATCGCCTATGCTTGTTATACTGTTAGGTATTGTTATACTCGTTAAGTTGCTACAACCCAAAAATGCACTATTACCTATACTCGTGACACTATCTGGTATCGTTATTTTCGTCAGACTTTCACAAGCAAAAAATGTGTCATAGCCTATGCTCGTTACGCCGTTAGGTATTGTTATATTTTCTAGGTTAATACACGTGTCAAATGCTCCAACTCCAATGTTTATCACACTATTTGGAATTGTTACATTTATTAAACTAATACAACCTGCAAACGCAAAGTCACCTATACCGGTGATGCCGTTTGGAATTGTTACGCTTATCAAGCCTTCACAAGCTTGAAACACACCAGGACATATGCTCGTAACACCATTCGGAATTGTAATCCTTATCAGGCTGTTACAATAACAAAATGCATAGTAACCTATATAGGTAACGCTGTTTGGAATTGTTGTGTTTGTCAAGCTGTTACAGTCATAAAATGCATAGTCGCCTATACTCGTGACACCATTGCTTATCGTAACTTCTGTTATGTCATTTCTGATATTGTACCAAGGAATAACTGCCAAATTGCTCCAACTCCAATTTGTCATATCACCCGTACCGCTAATAGTAAGCGTACCGTTATCGTCAAGTACCCATGTAAGATTTTCACCGCAAGTACCACTTGTTGCCGCGTGAGCCGGTATCGCTGTCATAGAAAGCAGCATACACAAAATCAATACCAATTCCAAAGCTCTTTTTCTCACTTAAAAATCCTCCTCCGTAAAATAAAAAATGCGCCAACCGAAGCCGGCGCATAAAAAACGCAAACTCCAACCGTCGCCAAACAAATATAAACAGAAAGGAATATCAGCTATAACCATCTGCCGGAATTTGCATTTTTATGTAAATTCTAAAAATGGTTATAGCCAAAAAGGATAGTAATATCCCTTGAAAAAGATAAAATATCCCGTAATTCCGTTTATTCAATTTGTCCGGCACAATAATTATACCATATAAACCGTAAAAAGTAAATATTTTTGTGATTTCCAAATTAAAAAAATTTTTTTGTTGACATCTGTGGATTTTTGTGTTATAATGTGGATATGATTGGAGATGAGTGTAAATGTTTGCGGACGAAAGACAGAATAAAATTTATGAAATACTTAAAAAGAATCAGGCAGTAACAACCGCGGGGCTGGTTAAGGAGTTCGGTGTTTCCGTTGAAACAATAAGACGCGACCTTCTTACAATGGAGAAAAAACAGCTTTTAAAGCGTGTTCACGGCGGAGCTATGCTGATGAGCGGTATGCAGGAATACAATACTTTAAAAATCAGAAACGAGGAAAACAGCGATAAAAAGCGCAGGCTTTCAGAAAAAGCGACGGAATTTATTGAGGAAGGCGATTATATTTCCATCGATTCGGGAAGTACGGCAATTTTTTTGGCGGAAGCGATAAAAAAGAAATTTTCAGATATTACCGTTGTTACTCATTCGCTTGACGTTTTTAACATTCTTGCCTCAAAAGAAGGAATTAAGGTTATTTTGTGCGGCGGTGAATATTTAAAGAGCGAGAATGTGTTTTTCGGGGAGCTTACAGAGGAATGCTTTTCACGTATATATGTAAAAAAAACCTTTGTTTTTCCGGCTTCGGTATCGATGGAATTCGGAATAGGCGATTTCAGGCAGGAGCTTATGCATCTGCAGAAAATTATGAAAAAACGTTCAGATAAGGTGTATATACTTGCCGACAGCAGCAAATTTGAAAAAAAATCGCTGTTAAAGCAATCGGAAATGGAAAAGGAGTACGAGTATATAACGGACAGTGGACTTTCGGCGGAGCTTGTTGAGCTGTACCGTGAAAACGGTTATAAGGTGCATATGGGGTAGTTATGATAAAAAAAAGATACAAAAACAATACTTATATTTTACTTTTTTCGGTTACATATATGGTAAGCTATATAACAAGGATAAACTACGCCGCGATAATTTCGGCTATGGAAGCCGACCTCGGCTGGCAGAAAACCGTACTTTCGGCGGCGGTTACGGGAATCTTTGTTTCATATGGGCTTATGCAGGTGTTCAGCGGTATTTTGGGGGATAAGATTTCGCCCCGTAAGCTTGTGGGCGCGGGGCTTGTTGTAACAACTCTTATGAATTTGGCTATACCTTTTTGCCGCAACGCTTTTCAGATGACTGTATTCTGGTGTATAAACGGAGCGGCTCAGGCGTGTATGTGGCCGCCTATAGTAAAAATCTCGGCGACGCTTTTCGACGTCGATGATTTTACCCGTTCGAGCGTCGGAGTATCGTGGGGCGGCTCCGTCGGAACTATAACGGTCTATCTTGTTTCGCCGTTTATCGTTTCGGCGCTCGGCTGGCGTTACGTCTTTGTTTTCAGTGCGGTTTGCGGCATTATAATGCTGGCTTTTTGGTTAGCCGTATGTCCTGAAACAGAAAACAAACAGTCCGAAAAAAAGGAAGTGGAAGAAAAGCCGCGTGAAAAAAAGGGCTTTTTCTCGGTTTTTATAGTATGCACCATGGTGGCGATAATTTTGCAGGGCGCGCTTCGCGACGGCGTAATGACATGGATGCCGTCATATATTAAAGAGGTATATAAGCTTAAAGGTACGGTTTCTATATTAAGCGGCGTTGTTCTGCCCATTTTCGCAATTATATGCGTGCCGCTCGCCTCGGAGCTTTACAGAAGAAAAATTCGTAATCCGCATATCTGCGCAGGGATATTTTTCGGAATTGGCGCGCTGGCGTCGCTTTTAATGATATTCGGAAAAAGCGCCGCCGTGTCGGTGATTCTCGCGGCAATACTTACGGGCTGTATGCACGGTGTAAATCTTATGCTTATTTGCATAATGCCTGTTTTTTTCAAGAAGCAGGGAACGGTCTCAACCGTTTCGGGAATACTTAACGCCTGCACGTATGCGGGAAGCGCGGTGTCGGCGTACGGAGTCGCGTTAATCACCGAAAAATACGACTGGAGCTTTACGCTTGTGAGTTGGCTTGTAACGGCGGTTCTCGGTATGATTTTATGCTTTTCTCTTATGAAAGAATGGAACGGTTTTGAAAATAATACCTCAGAGTAAACCGCATTTTAAAAAAGCTTCGCAAGGGAAGAAATAATAAAACAAACGGTTAAGCCTGTAATTGTGGGCAGCAGAATTGAAACTGCTGTCCATTTTATACTTTTTGTTTCTTTATATATTGTCTGGCAGGTTGTTGCGCATGGGAAATGCATAAGGCAGAATAAGATAACGCATAAGGCGGTTACCGATGTCCAGCCGTTGTTTTTTAATATTTCGCCGAGCGCCGCCGTACTTTCGGGCTCGGTCAATCTGCTTACGCTTGTATAGTTCATTATCATTATGGGAATGACAATTTCGTTTGCCGGAAAACCGAGCAAAAAGGCGACAAGTATGCAGCCATCCATTCCGACAAGCCTGCCGAGAGGGTCAAGAAAATCGCAGAAGTGCTTTAACAGGCTTATGTCGTTTATTTTTAAATTTGCCATA
>CACZTG010000204.1 GCA_902783995.1 uncultured Ruminococcus sp.
GAAAAACCTTCTCCATAACCCTGCGCCGTCAATTGTTGCCGCTTCATAAAGCGTAGTATCTATGCCCTGTAGTGTCGTATAATATAAAAACATTGTTCCCGGGAAGCCTGCCCATGTCATTTCTATTACAATAAACAGTATTGTAAATCTCGAATCGTTAAGCCATATATACGGTTCAAGTCCAAATTTCATAAGGAGCATATTAAGCATACCTGTTTGACTGGGATAGTAAATAAAATACCATAACAGCAGTATGGTTATACCGGGAAGAATAGCCGGCAAATAGATAATTGTTCTTAACGTGTTTCTGAAATGCATCATTTCGTTAAGCATAAACGCTATAATAACAGGCGGAATAAATCCTATAACAAAGCTCCAGAAAACATATTGTAGAGTGTTCCTCAGGACAGGCCAGAACTGTGTGTCCTTAACAACCCTTACATAGTTTTCAAACCCGACAAATTTAGTGGGCGTGTAGCCCTTCATTTTAAAGAAGGACCACACTATACCCATAACAGACGGACGCCAAATCATAAGATAAAGTACAACTACGGCAGGAAAAAGTAAAATCCATGCACTGAAAAGCTGCTTTCTCTTTTGAATTTTTCTCTTTTTTTCTGTCATTTGAATAGAACCCATAAAAATAACTCCTTATAAAGTTCAGTTTAAGTTATCCAAGTAATTTGCCTGAAAATCCTTGTTTGCTTTGCTTATTAACGACTTTATGTCAGCGTTTTTGTTTGTTAAAGCTTCCTGAATAATTTTATCAAGTACAGCATAAAGCTCCTGAGCACATACCGGCTCTTCCGGCTTAAATTCAATACTTGTATCGGTTAATGAATCATTATAAAGCTTAACATGATTTATATCTATATTTTTATACTTTTCGGTCATTTCAGCAATAAACTTCGTTCTTTCGGTTTCATCGCTATAGACCGGCAGCTTATCTATTCCTACAACCTTTCCGTCTTGTACAAGCTGTTTATAATTTTTTTCAAGATTCGCTTTTCCGTCCTCTGTCAAATTCGGAGATACGCCCATATTTTCAAACCATTTAAGCGCAACGTCAACCTGTGCCTCTGTCGCATTATTGGAAACAGTTGCCGTGTATCCGCCGACTAAAGTCACATGTTTCTTTGGACCCGCCGGAATTGCCATAATTCCTATATGCTCTTTAGGCATTTCGTATTTGAAAAGAGAATCGGTAAAGCTTCCGGCACCCAGTATCATACCTATATTGCCAAGCGCAAACTGTTTGTAATACTCATCGTAATCAACAAGCGAATTATCTAAAAACAAGTTGTGCTTCCATTTAAGGTCGCTTATGTATTGCATTGCGTCAACACATTCTTTTGTATCAAATGTCGCAGTATATTTTCCGTCTCCTGCAGATTTCATAAACTCAACACCGTAGCTCCATGCAATAGGAGTAAACAGCCAGCCGCCGCAGTTATTCATTGTGGGAATGGCAAAGCCGGCTTTCCCCGTTGCTTCTTTTATCTTCTTGCCGAACTCTACAACTTCGTCCCAATCTTTAGGCTGCATAGGACTTCCGTCAGCATTCATCAGCCCCGCTTTTTCAAAAAGGTCAACATTATAAGCAAGACCTAAGCTGTATGCACTTGTCGGATATGTTACAATCTCCCCGTCTTTTGATATTAAAGGAAGTATTGTTTCGCTGAAGACATTGTCATAACCCGCACGCTTTAAGCCTTCCGATATGTCTGTATAATATTCGCCCTCAACTATTTTGCTGATTTCCGTAAAATTGGAATAATATACTGTCGGCAATTGTCCCGCAGCTGCTTTTGAGTAAAAGGTCTGTAAGTCAAACCCCCAGTTGTCGGGCTTAATCGCCATTGTCGGATTAGCCGCCTCAAAATTTTCTTTGTAGCTCGTGTATTTGTCTAAATCAGCGCCTTCTTTTGACGGCCAGTTTCCGACAGAAATTACCGTTCTGCCCTGCTCATCCTTGTCATTAGTTGCATTATTGCTCGCCGTACATGCAGAAAGAATGCTAAGTGCCATACATAAGGATAAAACTTTTAAAAATGCTTTCTTCATGGTTACATACCTCTCTTTTTTTATTTCAAATTATTGAAACTTTTTGTAATAAATGCGTGTTATTTGCTGAATTCTATGTAGATTATAGAATTTTTTGTTGACTGCAAAAACATCTCTCCTTGTTTATTTGGATACCCAATTTCTGATATAAGCGTCATATCATTATCCTCATCGGTTATATAAACCTTACATTCATAGAATATTCCTTTGCTTTGGTAGCAAAGCTTAATATCTTTATCAACCCCGAGATTTGTAATCGTAAGAGCTTCTTTTTCTTCACCCGAGGCAGCAAGCACATGCAGGATCTCATTCCCTCCGCCTGTGTAAACCTCCGTACCAAGCTCGTAAAGGTTTGCAAATGCTTTAAATGCGTAATAAGGTTTATTAAACTCACTTGTTCCGTTTACAACACCGTTATAAACCGACGTACTCCGAAACATATAGTACATAGCCATATCGACGGGATTTTTCTGTGATGCCGCAAAAACCGCGCTTACTCCCGCTGCCGCGGCCATATCTTTACATTTTTTCGGGGCATTTACATTCCATTCCGTACAGATTATTTCTGTATTTTCAAGGCCCCGTTCATTCATGATCCGCCTAAGCTCACGTACTGACGCTTCATAATCCAAAACAGATGAAATTCCGCTGAAATACTTATGAAATGAGAAAAAGTCAATCGGCGCATAATTTTCTTTACTCGTTATATAGGAAATAAAGTCCAAGAAATATTCGTAATAATATTTTTTCATTGACTCCTTTCCGTTTGGAAATATGTCGTATGCATCCTTAGATCTTTCACAGCAACCCGCTATTGAAACAGCCGAGTATCCGCCGATTTTAATTTTGTCACCAAAGCATTTTTTCAGATGATTTGCCGTAACCTTGTACAAAACGAAATAGTCTTCTTTTGTTCCCGTCCACATAGGAAACATATTATCGGCAGGTACGCCCTCAGGCTCATTCCATATCTCCCAATATTCTATATTGTAACGGTATCCGTTTGCCCAGCCTTCATTATAATGTCTTATAATATGTTCACAAATTCTCGCCCATTTTTCAATGTCCTTCGGAGGATTTATAAAAAAGTGTTTCCCGCTGTGGTCTATACTCTCGCCCAATCTGTAAAACGGTTTTGTGCCCGCATTGACAGTTTCCTCGATATATTCGTCCGTACACCTAAAATTATAGGATTTTTCGTCGTTTTCATCGGCGTCAAAATCCGGAAATATACAGTGTATATCCACAAACTGCCCCGAACCGAAAGGAAATTCTATATCGTGGTACCTTGCGTAAGGTATGGATAAATCCCCAAAAATATCTTTGTAGGAGGTAAGCTTTGCAATACCTTGTGTTACACCGCCGTTTACGGAGTGAACGGGCTTCATTTTCCTTATTTCTTTGTTAAAATCCACACTTATTAAGTCCATTTGCTTCTCCTTTTATATTGTTTATTTAATAAGCTTCAACACTGTAAACAACGCTGTGTTCTTTGAACGTCCTATACCGCTTGCATACTCAATCCAGCCCACACGGCCGTCACCGTCATCCTCATTAATAAGGAAAGAGTAACCCATCTCGTCTCCTTCTTTCGGTACTTGACCCGGTAATAAAAGGGCTTTCCACGGTATGCATACCTCGTAATATGTTTTGTTCCCTTCTCTTCTGACCGCGACCTCCGCGTCCTTTATCTCTCCGACATCATATACGTTATCTTGAGATGAATAACGGTAAACACCGGGACCATCCGGAGATAATGCAACACCAATCTCATGGAATGTCGTTCCCATCTGACCTATTGCAACACCGGCAGCTTCATTATACACAATACCAAACTGTATTCCGTCTCCGTCCCAGTTTCTGTCAACGGGACTTTTCTGGCAAAATACGTTGTCTGTAATGTCGCAGAACATATAAAAGTTTTCTTCATCCCAGCCTATGCCGCTTCTTCCGGATAAATCCTCCGGTCCGCCCCAATACCAGTCTTTTTCGGCTGCCTGTACCTGTCCGAATTCATCTGCGTACATTGCGGAATCGTAAATCCACTCATCGGGTGAAAGAATACCGTCTATTGTGGGCTTTTTATCCATATAGCAGGCTATTGTCATATTAAAAGGCTGTGAAAACGAATATTTTTCTCCGTCACTCGACGTTATATCGTATTCAAAAGTATATTCGCCTTTTCTAACCATTTTTGGAAGCGGAATATTAACAAGCCCGGTTGTTCCTTTCGGGATAATACCTATATCAAATACCTTATCTTTCACAAAATCGGGCGATTTAAAATTGATTTTTCCTTTTAAAGCCGCCTTATCGGAAATATTTTTAAGCTTTAGCGTTCCTGTCCAGTAATTGATATTCTTTGTGTCTTTAAGATTACATTCAAAATCGACAACAATAGGCTTAACCACATGGACATCAACATTTTGCGTCTGCAAAACGCCCTTTTCTCCTGAAATAACGATATGTGCAGTATAATTTGCTCCTATAGGCGCGTTATTATTAATAACAATATCTCTCTCTTCGCCCGCAGGAAGTACCGTTATACCGTCAGTTTCTGCGCACGGAGGAACCTTTGCTTCTATCCTGCAATCAGTGCCGCTCATATTTTTGACGGTTACTTTACAACTGCCGTCGGTTGACACTTCAATGTTTTTTGAGCTTAATTTAAACAACGCTTTGTCCGTAACAGGCTCCGTCTTACTGATATTGCCGACAAGATATATGGGCGCGTCCGAAACTCCGAATGTAAAAATCCCGTTATGACCGTTTACCGTTTCCTCATTGCCGCAGCGGTCATATACGGTAACTTCATTACAGCCAAGATCAAGTGTAATATCTTCATTTACGGAATTTTCCGTATAAAGCGTTACGATATCCTTACCCCATTTTCTGCTTTTATATTTTGCTATGTGTTTTTTATCAACAGTCTGCGAAGATACAAAATCGCTTTTTGCCATAACATAATTCATAGCGGTAATCATTAATGCCGCCTCTGTCGGAAATGCGTATGTTCCGTACATCGGAAGCTCAGTAAAAACAGGATTAATAACGCCGAACATACTCTCGTTACGGTAAGGCTGATAGCCCTGTCGTTCAAGCGCGTATATACTGTACAGACCGTCTACCGCTTCCTTCTCCTTAAGGAACAGAAGCTGGCGTACATTTAACGCTCCCTGCATATAATCTGTCTGAACATAACCGGACGCCCTTGAAAAGCCTATCTCGGTTATCCAGATTTCAGGTTCTTTTTCTCCGGCGTCTGTCCAAAGCTTCTTTATGTTTTTAAGGTATTGTGGGTTCCTCGACGCTTCGGGAGGTCCCCATGAATATGCATGGACTGAAATATTGTTAAAATGCCGGTGAAAATCATTTTCCATAGCCTGCATAATGTAATGCAGACCTCCTATTTCTTTCAGATTATCAAATTGAGCCGTCCATTCTGGACCTTGCGAAATACCTGTTATACCGGGCCCCGCAATCTTAACATCCGGCGCGTACTTATCAAATTCCTCTTTTGTCGCTATCGCCATTTTTGCATATTCTCTGCCTGTTTCGTAGTTAAGATTCCAGCAAAACGCTGAAAGGTTAGGCTCATTCCATATTTCAACGTGAGAAAGATACGGAGACATTTCCTTTGCAACATAACGCGCAAATTCTCTCCATGCGGCTATCTGATCGTCTGATTTCGGTAATTCCTTATACTCAAAAAGACCGTTTACGGGCGTTCCCCATATAAGAGCATAGACCTTCATATCGCGTTCTTTTAGCTTCATTATGCGCTTTTGTGTCGCTGATCCGTTCCAGTCTATATCACCGTATGAGTTTATAAGCTCTCTCCACATTATTTCGACTCTGGCGCCCGCTGAATTTGTGAGCGCCAGCACGTCAAAACCGTTATCGGCAATATCGTCCTGATAATTTCCTGACTGATAAGCAAAAAACACATTTTCATCACGGATACCGTCCGGGTCCGTTTTAAGAATTGCAACTTTTATAGGATTAAATTCGCTTATTGTTACGCCGTTCTCGACAATATCGATAACCCAGTCATAAATTCCGCATTCCGTAACCTCTCCTGCGTCTAAAGTAAGCTCTTTAATCTCACCCGGCTCAATAGTAACCGTATCGTTTTGAATGAACGGGATTTCCTGCTTATCGGAAACCATTTTTGATATTACATTTACTACCCTTGTTTTACCCGAAACATTTTCAAGAACATTTATAACCTTTTTGTTTTTCCAGAACCACGCGTAGCTGTTTCCTCTTTTTTCCGCCCGCGCGGAGGCGTAAACCGGGTTTACGCCTTCACGCTTTGTAACCTTGACATGCCGTATTGCAACGGTATTCGCATTATCCTGGTCTCTGTAATGTGACGCGGGCCGTATTACCTTCAAGGTTATATAAAAATCAAATCCGTCAAGGCTTCTGTTAAATACGGCGTCATCAAGAGTAACCTTTAAGGTTTTCCATGTTCTGTCCTTTGTCATAAATGCAATTTTGTCAAGCTCTATCTGCCTTTTCCCTTTTCTGTCATACTCAAGCTGAAAGAAACCCTCATACTCGTCATAGTATTCTATTTCAACATCGTATGCCGTGCCGTCAAATTCTTTTACGGGCTTAAACTCGTTTGAAAAAGCAAAGCTTATCGTGTGCGCGGCGTTCAGGTCAAGAATCCAGCAGGATTCCTGACCCTTGTAGCCTACTTGTTCCTTACCGCCCGCACATTCAATTTTATCAAAATTGTTCTGAATGAGGGTTTCGGTAAAATAAGCTTCCGCTACGTCAGCGGATTTTTGAAGTACCGCTTTCTCCGCACAAAATACAGGTATGCTGCATATAAGTATAGCAATAACTACTGTCAATGACCAAAAACACTTAAATGCATATTTCATATACCTATCTCCTTTACTATTTGCCCTCTAAAAATCCGCAAATCGGTTTCATGCTTTCAAAGCTGTTCCACAAAGTAACCTTCACACTGTCATATTCGGGAATACTTGCTATAGTCTGCTGCACCGTATTATCAACAATTTGGCTCTTGCTGCAAGGCTTGTTCTTGATTGAAGCAATTTTTCCGTCTTTATAGAATGCAGTAACCAAAACAAATTCGTTCGGAAGCATTGCCGCATTATCTATTTTTACGGTAAGGTTACTGAAATCAATAAGATTTGACGAAATCTCGCCTTTGCCGTATTCAATGCCGTTTGCAACAACCGAAATGCTGACATCCGAGCCTGATTCTCCGTCAAAATCAGCAACAAAGTATATGGGTGCAACGCCGATTTCAACATTATAAACTCCGTTTCCGCTTGTAAGCATCGACTCGTTACCGTATTCATCAAAGCACTTAACCTTATTTGCTCCAAGATTAATTGCAACCGTCTCCGAACTATCTTCAAGATTATACGCCGTAACAATCTGCTTTCCGTCCCACTTATCGCTCGTAAACTTACTTACAACAATATCACTGTTTGCTGTTTCTATTGTTTCTGTGCTTACAAATTCCGCATTTGGCATTACATAACACATAGCCGCAAGCATTATCGCACTCTCCGTAGGTAAGCCGTAGCAGCCTTCTATTGAAAGATCAGCGAACAGCGGATTGATAAGTCCGAAATTCGATTCTTTCAAAGCAGGATTGTATCCCTTTCTTTCAAGCGCATAAATACTGTAAACGTCCGCAAAAATACCGTTTTGCTTTTGGGCGAGAATTTGTCTTATATTCTGCGCGCCCTGCATAAGGTCGGTTTCCGAATAAGACGCACCTTTATAATATCCTGCTTCCGTTACCCATAAATTCGGTTTTGCAAGGCCTCTGTCCGTCCATAATTTCTGTATATTATTTACTGCTGAAACTTTGCTTGATATACTTTCTGCGGTTGACCAGGTGTAAAAATGGAAGGACAAGTTATCAAAGCTGTTTGCAAAGCCGTTTTCAACAGCCTGCCTGATATAATCATAACCGCCTATTTCGGTTCCCGCAGTAACGCCTGCAGTCGGATGTGATGTGCTGTACTGTATGCCGGTAACGCCGGGTCCCGCAACCTTCAAATCCGTTACTCCCGCACCTTGAGCGGCTGTAATCAAAGCATTTTTAGCGCTTATTGCCATCTCGGCATATTCTGTACCCGTTGCTTCAAGATTCGGATTATTGCTTGACAAATTGGGTTCGTTGAAGAATTCTATATAGGATACGCCGTCCTTTACAACATTTGCGCCTACATATTCTGCAAATTCGTTAAACGCCTCTCTGTGTTCCTGTGTTGTAGGAATATGTCCGTATCCCGGTGAATTCGGCTCTCTGTCGGTAGAAGGACAGCCCGAAATCAATCCGAGACTTGTCATTCCTCTTGCCTTCAGTGCCGTAACAAAATTTTTGTTTTTGTCACTGTTCCAATCAAGCACATACTCATTGTTACTGTTTTTTACAAGCATTCTGTTCCACGAAAGACCTACTCTCGCTCCTGCAACGTTCATAAGGTCAAGTATGTCCGCCGCAACCTGACTTTTCGGTTCATCATACGCTTCTGTCTGTGCCGAAAGGAATATATTTTTATCCTTAACGCCGTTTGGATCAGCCTTTAAAATTGCAACTCTGCTTGTTTCAAAGCTGCTGACCGTTACACTGTTTTCAATGATGTCTACGCAAACATCAAACAATCCGCACTCTGTAAGTGATGAAAAATCAATAACGGATGTTGTTGATACGCCGGGCAAAATACTGATATTCTTTTCATCTCTGAAGCTCTCTGCTCCCGATAAATCAGTCAGTTTTGTTACTGCGGTGATGTTTCTGCTTACATCCGACACATTTTTATATGTGTTTGTAATTGTCTTGTCACTTGAATACCATGCAAAGCTGTTTCCGCTCACGCTTGTCGATGATGTAACGAAAACAGGATTTTTAGCAACCTCACGAGTAATTCTTACGCTGTGAATCTTCACCGGATTTACCGCTGCCGTATCGGTCTGATAAGCGCTCGGCAAAATACCGTTTGTGCTTATCTTGAAGTCGCAGTCTCCGCTGTGGTTATCGTAGAAGTTTGCGTTATTTAATGTGATTACTGCTGTCTTCCATGCCGATGTTCCGTTTTTATATACAACGGTATCAAGATTCAAATCATCTCTGCCGTATTGGTTATAAATAAGCTGGAAGAAATTAGCGGCGCCGTTCTTATTCTTTTCCGATGACGTACCGTCGTAATATTCAATCTCAAACCTATATTCCGAGCCGTCAAATGCGATAGGTTTAATATTATCATTTAAAGTAAACAGAAGCTCTCCGCTTATGCTGCAGCAGGATTTACCGCCGACACTGCCAACGCTCGGATTTGAACCGCCGGACATAGCAACCGCATCAATATTATCACTGTAGCTTCCGTCACATACCCAGTAAGCGACTGTTTCCGTATTATCCGCCGCTTTAGTGTATGCGGATAACGCAAGACCTTTGCCTGCTATGCTTGCAAAACCGTTGTTAAATCTTATTGTATATCCGTCGTTCTGATCAAGGTCCGAAACATTTATGTACATATACTGACCTACTGTCGTGTATGAGGATATAACGTTTGTCTCGGTTTCTTCCTTAATGACGGAAACGCTTGTAAGCGTCGCCGGATTAATTACCTGATTAAACTTAACAGCAAGCGTTCCGATGCCGGCACTGCCTATCTCCGCAACATTTTCAATTGCAAATTGTTCACTGTCATCTATCTTTCTGCAGGTAATATTATCAAGATAAACGCCCGAGCTGCTTGCATCCGTCAAAACTCTTATTTGTTTGAACCTGTAATTATCATATACTCTTGTAGCGGCAGCCTTTACCTTTATTCCGTTTACATACTGCGTAACATCTACATTCGTTCCGCTCTTTTCATATACTACGGAATAATTGTTCCATGCGTTTGCCGCGTAATTTGTACCCCATTTATAGGCGTAGTCCTGACGTGAAGCTTCCTCGTCTCTTATTTCATACGCTAAAACACCGTCAGTCTTTAAATACAGAGATGTTCTGTCCTTCCATGTTTCCGAATCTAACATGATTATATCCTGTTTACCGCTTGCGGGATATGCCGGCACTTTAAAGTCCATACTTACAATATATGTGCCGTCTTCAAATCCGCTCTCATACCAAGTTGCGCCTTTATGCTCTACACCTGCCGAAAGGCTGTAAACATCTCCGTGAGTATCGTCATAGCCCGTAACCTTTGTCCATGATTCAAGCGAGGCGTCCTCATCCTTATGCAGATAAGGAACGGTTTGTGTTTCGGCAGCTTTAACAAAGCTCGTTTCTTCTATCGGGTTTCCGCTTATTCCCACTGTTTCGCTTCCTACCGCAAACGTAAAACCGTCACTTCTTAAAAGACCGTTAACCTTTACATATAAATACTGTCCTACTACGCTGTAACTGCCGGCTAAATTATCTTCTGTTTTTACAACCGATACATTTCCTACCGTTGCGGGGTCGAGCGGTTCAGTAAATTTAACGGCAAGGCTTCTTACTCTGTCCTCCGAGCCTACGTAAGATATAGGATATATACTCTCTATATTAAGCGCACTTCCCGAAACCTTACGGCACATAATATTATCAAGATAAATTACCGCGCCGTCCGAATTACTTGTATTTACCGTTATCCTTCTTAAACGGAAATCACTGGTACCTGCATACGGACCGCTGAGCTTTTTACCGTTTACATATTGCGATATGTTTATGGTTGTTCCGCTCTTTTCATATAATACGGTATAGTTGTTCCACGAATCTGCGGTATATTCATCGCCGTATGAAACATGCCAGCCCGAAACATCCGCGCCTCCCGATGATACGGAGTATCCCTTATAACCTTCTGTTCTTAAAGAAAGCTGTGCTCTGTCTCTGTTTGCTTCTCCGGTATCCACATAAATATCTA
>CACZTG010000205.1 GCA_902783995.1 uncultured Ruminococcus sp.
AGATAGGCCGCACAAAACCCGTAAACCTTATGGATATCGCGACCGTTGCGGTTAAATATCTTAAAGAGAACGGTAAGCTTAATCAGCTTGACGAATCGGAGGAAATCAACGCCTGTACGGTAAAGATAAAAGTAAATATTGACGGTAAAGATGAAGATTGGCTGCTTCTTTTTAAAAACGAAACTCATAATCACCCGACAGAAATTGAGCCCTTCGGCGGAGCCGCGACCTGTATAGGAGGGGCAATACGTGACCCTCTTTCGGGAAGGTCTTACGTGTATGCTGCAATGAGAGTAACGGGTGCGGGAAATCCGCTTAAACCTATGGAAGAAACTTTACCCGGCAAGCTTCCGCAGAGAAAAATCGTTACAACTGCCGCAAACGGTTACAGCTCATACGGCAATCAGATAGGGCTTGCCACGGGACAGGTTGATGAAATATATCACGAAGGCTATGTCGCAAAGCGAATGGAAATCGGCGCGGTTATTGCCGCTGCGCCTTCGGAAAATGTAAGGCGTGAACGTCCGGAGCCGGGAGATGTTGTGGTGCTTCTCGGAGGAAGAACGGGCAGAGACGGCTGCGGCGGAGCGACAGGCTCATCAAAATCGCATACGTTGTCGTCACTTGAAACCTGCGGAGCGGAAGTGCAGAAAGGTAACGCTCCGGAGGAACGCAAGCTTCAACGGCTTTTCCGGGGAGGAGAAGCGTCAAGGCTCATAAAGCGCTGCAACGATTTTGGCGCGGGCGGTGTTTCTGTTGCTGTGGGCGAGCTTGCCGACGGGCTTAAAATTGACCTTAACGCAGTGCCAAAAAAATATGACGGTCTTGACGGCACAGAGCTTGCTATAAGCGAATCACAGGAGCGAATGGCAGTTGTTGTCGAAAAAAAAGATTTGGAGCGTTTTAAACAGCTTGCTGAAGAAGAAAATCTTGAAGCTACCGTTGTTGCCGAGGTTCAGGAAGAACCGCGGCTTGTTATGTGCTGGAACGGCAAAAATATTGTAGATATATCCCGTGAATTTTTAAACTCAAACGGAGCTGAAAAGCATATTAAAATTAAAACGCCGAAAATTAAGAATTTTGACCGTAAGGTCGGTATAGATTTTAAAGAAGAATATAAAAAGCTTGCGGATGACCTTAATGTTTGTTCAAAAAGAGGGTTATCCGAGCGGTTTGATTCCACAATCGGCAGAGGAACAGTTCTTATGCCTTTCGGTGGAAAATATCAGCTTACGCCGCCGCAGGCTATGGTACATAAAATTTCCTCCGAAAAAGGTTTTACGGATACCTGCTCGTTTATGGCTTGGGGATACAATCCGTTTATAACGGAAAAAAGCCCGTATCACGGAGCGTATCTTGCCGTTGTTGAATCGGTTTCAAAGCTGATTGCAAGCGGGGCGAGCTTTAATGAGGTATACCTTACGTTTCAGGAATATTTTGAAAAACCGGGTAAAGAGCCGGAGCGCTGGGGTAAACCTATGGCAGCTCTTCTCGGAGCCTTTGAAGCTCAGAAGGATTATGAAATAGGCGCAATAGGCGGCAAGGATTCGATGAGCGGAAGCTTTGAAAACATAGATGTTCCGCCGACGCTCGTTTCTTTTGCCGTAACAACGGGGAAGGTTTCGGAGGTAGTATCTCCCGAATTTAAGGGGGCAGGTCATAAGGTTATGTGGTTTAGACCCCAATATGGAAATTTCGGTTTGCCGCTTGCAAAATCCGAAAAAATGTTGTATAATACTATAAATAATCTCATAAAAGAGGGTAAAGCTCTGGCTGTCAGCACGCCGACATACGGAGGAGTTTCCGAAGCTGTTATGAAAATGTGCTTTGGAAATATGACAGGCTTTGAATATGACAGCAATCTTTCTCTTGAAAATATTTTCGGCTACAGCTACGGCTCATTTATTGTCGAACTTTCGGAAAAAGCGGAATGTGATATGAAAAATATGCACTGCATACCGCTTGGATTTACGAAGAAGCAAAAGAGTATTTCATATAAGGACAACATTCTGGAGCTGGAAAAACTTCTTGATATTTACGAAAATAAGCTTGAGCCTGTGTATAGCTGTAATATACATCAGGAAAACAAAAAAATACCGGAAATATGCTGTAAAGCAAATAAAATATATTCGGCAAATACAAAACTTTCTTCAAAACCGAGAGTTTTAATCCCTGTTTTTCCGGGTACCAATTGTGAATATGATACGGCAAAAGCAATTTATAAAGCCGGCGGTGAGCCTGAAATCGTCGTAATAAAAAATCTTACGGCACGTATGACCGCGGAATCGGTAAAATATTTTGCCGAGCGGATAAAAAAGGCGCAGATAGTGTTTATTCCCGGCGGCTTTTCGGGCGGAGATGAGCCCGACGGCTCGGGTAAATTTATAACCGCTTTTTTCAGAAACGGAGAAATAAAAGAGCAGATAAACGAGCTGTTAAAGAATCGTGACGGTCTTATGGGAGGTATTTGCAACGGTTTTCAGGCGCTTATAAAGCTTGGTCTTGCTTCAAACGGCGAAATAATCGATACAGACGAAAATACGCCCACATTGACGTTTAACACAATAGGGCGTCATCAATCAAGAATTGTCAGGACGGTTATTTCGTCAGATAAATCCCCGTGGCTTATGAACGTAAAAACGGGCGATATTTACAGCGTGCCGGTTTCTCACGGAGAGGGCAGGTTTATAGCGCCTCCCGATGTGCTTAAAAGTCTTGCGGAAAACGGGCAGATTTTTTCGCAGTATGTTGATTTTGAAGGCAGACCGACTTCCGATATACATTTTAACCCCAATAATTCCGATTATGCCGTGGAAGGTATTATATCGCCCGATGGACGTGTTTTCGGCAAAATGGGACACACCGAAAGATATGAAGAAGGGCTTTACAAAAACGTTGAAGGAAATTATGATATGGGGCTTTTTGAGTCCGCAGTAAAATATTACAAGTAATTTGAGAGGAGCAGTAATATGGCATTTTTTTATGATGAGGTTTCGCATACTTTTAACGAGTATCTTCTTGTGCCGGGATATTCTTCTTCGGAGTGTGTGCCGGCAAATGTAAGTCTTAAAACGCCTCTTGTAAAGTATAAAAAAGGCGAAAAGCCAAAAATTGAAATGAATATACCTATGGTATCGGCGATAATGCAGTCGGTATCGGGCGATAAGCTTGCGGTTGCTCTTGCGAAAGAAGGCGGCGTTTCGTTTATTTACGGTTCTCAGTCTGTGGAAAGCGAAGCGGCAATGGTTGCCAAGGTTAAAAGCTATAAGGCGGGATTTGTAAAGAGTCTTTGCAATTTAAGACCGGACAGCACGCTTGATGATGTTTTAAAGCTTAAAGAACAAACAGGACATTCTACCGTTTCAATAACAGAGGACGGTACTGCAAGCGGCAGGCTTCTCGGTATTGTGACAAGCCGTGATTACAGAGTGAGCCGTATGGATAAAAGCACAAAGGTTGAGCAGTTTATGACTCCGCTTAACAAGCTTATTTACGCAAAAGAGGGCGTTACATTGAGTGAAGCGAACGATATTATATGGGAGCATAAGCTTAATTCGCTGCCGATAGTAAGCAGTGACGGAAAGCTTTGTTATTTTGTTTTCCGTAAGGACTATGATGAACATAAAAACAATCCTAACGACCTTCTTGACAGTGAGAAAAGATATGTTGTCGGTGCCGGTATAAATACAAGAGATTATGAGGAACGTGTTCCTGCTTTGATTGAGGCGGGCGCAGATGTGCTTTGCATTGATTCTTCGGAAGGTTTTTCACAGTGGCAGAAAAATACCATTGATTTTATAAGAGAAAAATACGGAGATACCGTAAAGGTGGGCGCCGGAAATGTCGTTGACAGAGAAGGCTTTAACTATCTTGCGGACTGCGGCGCTGACTTCATAAAAGTTGGCATAGGCGGCGGCTCTATATGCATTACAAGAGAAACAAAGGGCATAGGCAGAGGTCAGGCAACGGCGCTTATAGATGTCTGCAGGGCAAGGGACGAATATTACGAAAAACACGGCGTTTATATTCCCGTTTGCTCGGACGGCGGCATTGTTCACGACCATCACATAACTCTTGCGCTTGCTATGGGCGCGGATTTCTTAATGCTCGGGCGTTATTTCGCGAGATTCGATGAAAGTCCGACAGATAAAATAAATATAAACGGAACGCTTATGAAGGAGTATTGGGGTGAAGGCTCCAACCGCGCCAGAAACTGGCAGCGTTATGACCTCGGCGGAGATTCCAAACTTTCCTTTGAGGAAGGCGTGGATTCATATGTGCCGTATGCGGGCAAGCTCAGTGATAATGTAAACCGCACACTCGCAAAGGTTAAATCGACAATGTGTAACTGCGGCGCGCTTACCATAAGAGAGCTTCAGGAGAAAGCGAAAATTACGCTTGTTTCTTCAGTAAGCATCGTTGAGGGCGGCGCCCACGACGTTATTCCAAAAACAAAGTAAGGAGCAGATTTTAAATTGGCGATAAAGAGTGATATAGAAATTGCGCAGGAAGCGGAAATGCAGCCGATTTCACTTATTGCGGAAAAGGCGGGCATTGACGGGAAATATATAGAACAATACGGTAAATATAAGGCAAAAATAAATTTATCATATCTTCGTGACAATGAAAATAAGCCCGACGGCAAGCTTGTTCTGGTGACCGCAATCACGCCGACGCCTGCCGGAGAGGGGAAAACAACCACGAGCATCGGTCTTGCGGACGGTCTTAGTAAAATAGGCAAAAGCGCGGCGACGGCGCTTCGTGAGCCGTCGCTCGGTCCTGTTTTCGGCATGAAGGGCGGAGCTGCGGGCGGCGGTTACGCACAGGTTGTTCCTATGGAGGATATAAATCTTCATTTTACGGGGGATTTTCACGCTGTCGGTGCGGCAAACAATCTTCTTGCGGCAATGCTGGATAATCATATATATCAGGGAAACAGGCTTAATATTGACCCGAGACGGATTGTTTGGCGAAGATGCGTTGATATGAACGACAGACAGCTTCGTTTTGTAACGGACGGTCTCGGAGGCAGAGTAAACGGCGTTCCGAGAGAGGACGGCTATGATATAACGGTAGCTTCCGAAATTATGGCTGTTTTTTGCCTTGCCTGCTCAATTGAGGATTTAAAAGAAAGGCTTTCAAAAATAATTGTTGGCTATACTTATGATGAAAAGCCTGTTACCGCGGGAGATTTAAAAGCAGTAGGTGCAATGACGGCGCTTTTAAAAGACGCTATTTCACCAAATCTTGTTCAGACGCTTGAAGGAACGCCGGCGTTTATTCACGGCGGGCCTTTCGCAAACATTGCTCACGGCTGTAACTCGGTTATTGCTACAAAAACGGCATTAAAGCTTGCGGATTACGTGGTAACGGAGGCAGGATTCGGGGCTGACCTTGGGGCTGAAAAGTTTATTGACATAAAGTGCAGATATTCAGGGCTTGAGCCTTCGGCGGTTGTAATTGTAGCAACCGTAAGAGCGCTTAAAATGCATGGCGGTTTAGCGAAAACAGAGCTTGAAACCGAAAATCTTAAAGCACTTGAAAAAGGCTTGCCAAATCTTTTAAGGCATATTTCAAACATAAAAAATATTTTCGGGCTTCCGGCTGTTGTTGCTGTAAACAGGTTTCCGACAGATACTGAGGCGGAGCTTGATTTGATAATAAAAAAATGCAGAGAGCTTGGGGTAAATGCCGTTTTGTCCGAAGTCTGGGAAAAGGGCGGTGAAGGCGGCAAGGCTCTTGCGCAGGAGGTTGTAAAGCTTTGTGAAACGGAAAATAATTTTAAATTCTGTTATTCACTTGATGGAAGCATTGAGGATAAAATAGAAGCAGTCGTAAAAAATATTTATGGAGGCAAAGGAGCGTTTTTTACCGCAAACGCGAAAAAGCAAATTGCGAAGCTTACGGAGCTTGGGTTTGATAAATTGCCTGTTTGCATGGCTAAAACGCAGTACAGCTTTTCGGACGATAAGACAAAGCTCGGCGCGCCGAGCGATTTTACGGTAACTGTACGAAACATAAAGGTATCTGCGGGAGCGGGCTTTATTGTTGCTCTTACGGGGGATATTATGACAATGCCGGGACTGCCGAAGGTGCCTGCCGCCGAAAATATTGATGTCGATAAAAACGGAAAAATCAGCGGATTGTTTTAAAAAAAGGAAGTGATTTTGTGAAAAAATTATACAGGTCGGAAACAGACAGAAGGATTGCCGGAGTGTGCGGCGGAATTGCAGAATATTTTGGTATAGATTCAACTATTGTCAGGCTTTTATGGGTATTTGTGGCACTTTGGTTTGGAGCCGGGCTTATTGCGTACCTTATCGCTGCGCTTGTAATACCCATGTATCCGAGAGTGGATTAAACAGGGCTTGACAAAAAGTTATTTTAGTGGTAAAATAAAAGCAGTTTAATACGATACAGAGAATAGGAGACGTATCATACAAAAGAACATTTACCGCGTTCGGGCGGTAAATGGCTTTTGTCGGTATGTCTTTTTTGTTTTGTGCGCATAATTAAACCGAAGGGAGAAATAAAAATGTATGATGTAGCTGTAATAGGCGCAGGAGTTACCGGCGGTATGCTTGCAAGAGAGCTTTCAAAATATAAGCTCAAAGTTTGTATTCTTGAAAAAGAAAATGATGTTGCCATGGGGGCGACAAAAGCAAACTCGGCAATTGTACACGCAGGCTTTGACGCGGCGGAGGGAAGCCTTAAAGCAAAGCTTAATGTTAAAGGCTCCGAAATGATGGAAAGTATTACAAAAGAGCTTGGCGTTAAATATAAAAGAAACGGTGCTTTTGTTGTGGGTTTTTCGGAAGCGGACCGCGAAAATATAAAAGAGCTTCTGGAGCGCGGAATAAAAAACGGCGTAAAAGGATTAAAAATTATTGACGGCGATGAGTTAAGACAGCTTGAACGGGGTATATCCGAAAAAGCAATTTGCGCGCTTTATGCGCCGACGAGCGCGATTGTTTGTCCGTATGAACTGACGATTGCGGCTGTTGGAAACGCTATGGATAACGGCGCGGAGCTGAAGCTTGGTTTTAAAGTCTCCGATATAAAAAAAG
>CACZTG010000206.1 GCA_902783995.1 uncultured Ruminococcus sp.
AACACGGAATATTTTACGTCTGCCCCTGCGTCCGGGACAACAAAAAGCTTCGTTTTATAATTTAAAACGCTGCCGTTTTCCCAAGAGCGAGCCTCTGCTTCGAGGTTATCTCCTTTTGTGTAATAATAAATTGTGTCGGGTTTATTTATAAGCTCTGTTGCCTTAGCCTGGTTATATAAATATCCCAAAAAGCCTTTAAGTGAATTTTCCGTATATTCTGATATATCGGCGGAAGAAACTTCTGCTTCTTTCGCAAACTCATCATAAGCGTAATACGCGCCGAGCGTTGTCCAGTGGTGGTCGGTTCTGAAATATATATATTCATCTTTATGCGCTTTGAGCGCCGAATATGCGTCAACACAATAAACTCTCGCGTCGGTGTCAAGGTAAATTTCGTTTATCGTTTCGTTTTGACTGTCTGCAAGACTGCTGTATTTTTTTGGTTGAAACTCAATCTGTGTGGGAATAATCATACAGTAAAGCCTGATGTTTTCGGGCAGCTTTCCGGCATAATAATTTATTAACTGCGTGTATTTTTCTCTTGAAGCGGAATTTGCTTTAAATATTTCCATAATTTTTTCGTCGGCAACAAGAAGCCCTTTTTTAAGGTCTGTTTCTCCCGTTCCGAGGTCGGCGTTCGCGCCTGTTATATAGCCGTAAATTTTAAGACCTTTAAGCCCGCCTATCTTATTTGATACGGCTATGAATTTACCTCTCAAACCTACGCTATCCGAAAGATAATCTTCAAAATTTCTGCAAAAATCCCCGTCAAAAAGGTTTTTTAAATTAAATTCGGGCATAACTGCCGGGTTTCTGTTTTCGCTTAAAACACTTCCTTCATCTGCAGGAAGCGCGATAAAAACAGCAAACAGTAAAAGCATTGCCGCAAAAGAGGCGATTGTAAGTTTTGTTTTCATAGTAGCTATCCTTCTGTTTAAAATCTGAAATATAAAAACGCATTATACGATTGTCCCACAAGCAGCGCAAAACAAACAGCCATTGCGAATATTACCGTCAAAGCAGGGACGAAAACTCCCGCGCCTTTTATGCAGGCAAGTTTTTTAAACACAATTTTAAGAAGTGGGGTAGAGCATAAAGCGAGGAGCGCAATCAGCCATATGTTTGACACAAGAGTACTCATCGCGATATAATCGGCAAAGCTTCCGCCTCCGCCGAAGGCGCAAACAAAAAAACTTTTAAGCTTTCCGAAATCCGTAAAGTAAAACAGAGCCCAGCCGAAGACAACGACTATCAAGGTATAAATATGACCGATAATTTTAGGCAGTTTTAATATCGCACCGCCGAAAGCTTTTTTTTCGATTATTAAAAGCAAGCCGTAAAAAGTACCCCACAGAACAAAATTCCAGCTTGCGCCGTGCCAAAGACCGGTAAGCATCCAGACAATGAAGATATTTAATATCTGATGCTTTCTGTTTCCGCCGAGGGGAATATAGACATAATCTCTGAAAAACGTGCTGAGCGATATATGCCATCTGCGCCAAAACTCTGTAATACTCGATGATATATAAGGGTAGTTAAAATTCTCCATAAAATCAAATCCGAAAAATTTGCCCATACCTATTGCAAGGTCTGAATAGCCCGAAAAATCAAAATATATCTGAAAGGTGTACATAATTATGCCGAGCCATGCCGTGAGTGCCGATGCCTCGGAAAGATTGCTTCCGAGAAGTGTATCCGCAACCTGACCGGCGCTGTTCGCAAGAACGACTTTTTTGAGAAGCCCCTGACAAAAACGCAAAACGCCGTCAGAAAATTTTTGCGGCGTAACGGTTCTTTCATCAATTTGTTTTTCAATATCAATGTATCTTACAATAGGTCCCGCAACAAGCTGCGGAAACATTGATACGTAGGTAAGAAATTTAAGGTACGATTTCTGAACATGGACTTCACCTCTGTACATATCAATGACATAGGATAAAATCTGAAAAGTATAGAAAGAGATTCCGAGAGGTAACGCAAACCCACGGAAAGAAAAATCCGTTCCGAAAAGGTGATTTACGTTTGAAACAAAAAAGCCGCTGTATTTAAAAAGACCGAGCGAACCCAGACAAATAACAAGAGCGCCGGTAAGGACAGCGCGTTTTTTTGGTTTGTTATCACCGCATTTGTCAATTAAAATTCCGCTTAAATAGCCGACAAACGCTGTTGCAATAAGAAGCAGGACGAGCTTAGGCTCGCCCCAGGCATAAAAAACCAGCGATGCTATAACCAGAATAACATTTTTATAGTTTATATTTTTATTTAAATTATACAGCACGAGAACTGTCGGAAGAAAAATCCCCAAAA
>CACZTG010000207.1 GCA_902783995.1 uncultured Ruminococcus sp.
CAAATACGGCGCGATTATCGTTAAAAACGATGAGATTATATCAACAGGCTATGCCGGCGCGCCGCGCGGAAGGAAAAACTGCTCCGAACTGGGCTTCTGCCTTCGTGACAAGCTCGGCATACCAAGAGGCGAACGCTACGAAAAATGCCGCTCGGTTCATGCCGAAGCAAACGCTATTATAAGCGCTCCGCGACGTGATATGATTGGGGCGGTAATGTACCTTGCGGGCAGAGATATGACAACAGGCGAGCTTGTTAAAGACGCTAACTGCTGCGCCATGTGCAAAAAAATGGTTATAAATGCCGGAATAGAAAAGGTTGTTGTGCGTGACACGCAGGACGATTTCCGCGAAATAAACGTTTCCGACTGGATTGAGGACGACGACTCTTTAAGTGAGATATTCGGGTACTAAAAGCCGACATAAATTTACATAGATTGTGCATTTTTAACAAAAGTGTAAAATTTTTTTAAAAATACTTTACTTTTCACAATTTATATGTTATAATTATTTCAATAAAAAAATCTTTAAATCGATGCGGAGACATCGGCAAGATTATATACTTTGCGTGCCGGAAAAATGTTCGGTGTTTTAATATGGATATAAGTATAACTTTGCCCTTGCTCCTCGTCGGAGCAAGGTTTTTCTTTTAAAAAGAAAGGAATGGTTTAAAAATGAAACTCGTTTACGGTATCAAGGACAAACCCAATTTCGGACAGCTTATAATTTTCGCTTTCCAGCAGCTTCTCGCAATTCTTGCGGCAACAATTGCAGTACCTATGATTGTGGGTAACGGTATGTCGCAGTCGGCGGCTCTTTTCGGCGCAGGTGTGGGAACGCTTGTGTATCTTGCTTTTACAAAGTTTAAAAGCCCTGTTTTTTTGGGCTCGTCTTTCGCTTTCCTCGGCTCAATGTTCGCTGCCTTCGGCGGCGCTGTTTCCGCGGAAGCAGGCTATGCCGGTCTTTTGATAGGTGCGGTTTTTGCCGGTCTTGTTTATGTTGTTATCGCTCTTATTGTTAAAATTGCGGGCGTTAAATGGATAAATAAGCTTATGCCTCCCGTTGTTATAGGCCCGACTGTTGCGATAATCGGTCTTTCTCTTGCGGGAAACGCTGTCGGTGACGCTCTTAAATTTGCCGAAAACGACGGCTCCGCTTATGTAATGGGCGCTCACGGCTGGGCAGGCTTTATATGCGCGCTTGTAACTCTTTTTGTTGTTATGCTTTGCTCTGTTTACGGCAAAAAAATGACAAAGCTTATTCCGTTTGTAATAGGTATTCTTGCAGGTTATATTGTTGCTGTAATCTTCACGGTTATAGGCAATTCAACAGGAAATGACGCTTTAAAAATTATTGATTTTTCATTGTTTAACAATATGCAGTGGCGTCCCGATTTCACCTTCCTTAAAGCCGCAAAAGGTCTTAAAGAAGTTGACGCGAAATACATAGCGACAATTGCGGTTGCGTATATTCCGGTTGCTTTTGTTGTGTTTGCGGAGCATATTGCCGACCATAAAAACCTTTCTTCAATTATAGAAAAAGACCTTCTTGAAGAGCCCGGTCTTCACAGAACGCTTTTGGGTGACGGTATCGGCTCTATCGCGGGCGCATTCTTCGGCGGCTGTCCCAACACAACCTACGGCGAATCGGTAGGCTGCGTTGCAATTACCGGTAACGCTTCGGTTATTACAATTTGTGCAACGGCAATTATGGCAATGGTAATATCCTTCTTCGGACCGTTTGTTACCTTCCTTTCAACAATTCCTTCCTGCGTAATGGGCGGCGTTTGCATAACGCTTTACGGTTTTATCGCTGTATCCGGTCTTAAAATGATACAGAATGTTGATTTGAATGAAAACAATAATTTGTTTGTTGTTTCAATTATTCTTATAACGGGTATCGGCGGTATGACGCTTAAACTCGGACAGGTTACTCTTACAGAGGTTGCCTGCGCGCTTATTCTCGGTATAATTACAAACCTTGTTTTAAAAGGCAAAAAACAAAACAGATAATATCTTTTCCCCCCTTCTTTTTAATTTGCCGGCAGCGCTGTGCTGCCGGCAAATTTTTTAAAAAAATAAATTTTGGTATAGACATTTTATTAAATTTGTATTATAATAGTATATGTTGAATTATATCCAAAAACTATTAAA
>CACZTG010000208.1 GCA_902783995.1 uncultured Ruminococcus sp.
CCAAATTGGCGATACGACAAATGAGGATTTTCTTAAATCTTTAGGTGTAAATAATTATGATATATGTATTGTGGCAATAGGAAATGACTTTCAAAGTTCGCTTGAAACAACATCTTTGTTAAAAGATCTTGGAGCAAAACTTGTAATTTCAAGAGCTGCAAGAGATATTCAGGCAAAATTCCTGCTCAGAAACGGCGCAGACCAAGTGATTTATCCCGAAAAACAGGTGGCAAATTGGGCGGTAGTCCGTTATAGCGCTGACCATATTCTTGATTTCATTGAAATTGATGATAATTATGCCATATTTGAAGTAACAACACCTGAAAACTGGATTGGCAAATCAATAGGTCAGATTGATATTCGCAAAAAATTCGGAATAAACATTATAGCTATAAAGCAAGGGAACAAACTTAATCTTACCGTAACCCCCGATATTGTTTTAAAAAAAGATGAAACAATGCTTGTTTTGGGGGAGGCAAAAAATATTCAGAAATGCTTTTATATTTAGTGTTAAATAAAGGTGAGGGCTTGGAGATGATATTATGCGTGATTTGATTCTATTATTAGGCGTTATTGCGTATATGATAGGCGGATACTTTTTTGTGGTAAAGGCTGAAAGTTTTTTTTACGAGAATTTTAGAGGTTATTATGATGCGGAAAACGAAAACAAACCGTTGAATAAAATCAAAAAATGAGTTATACTTGTATTTGACGGAGGTGGTTTAATTGAATCCGAAAAACTATGAAGAAAAAAATGAGCATATTTTGGTTTGCTTATCGTCTGCACCGTCAAACCAAAAAACAATAAAAACGGCAGCTAAAATGACAGAAGCTTTTAACGCTGCTTTTACGGCAATTTATGTTGAAACTCCTGATTTTTCTATGTCAACGGAATCCGACAAAAACAGGCTGCGTGAAAATATGAAATTTGCCCGAAAACTCGGAGCAAATATTGAAACGGTGTGCGGTGATGACACTGCATATCAGATTGCAGAGTTTGCAAGGTTATCCGGAATTACAAAAATTGTCATCGGAAAAAGCGCCGTGTTAAAGAGGCATTTTATAAGAAAGCCAACGCTTATAGAACAGCTTATAGAACATGCTCCGAATGTTGAGATACATATTATTCCCGATAGCGCAAAAATTACTGCATACAAACCTAAACATAATCCTTTGCGGGATATCAGCTTTTCTGTGTATGATTTGATAATAAGCGTATCTTTCCTTATTGTAGCAACGCTGATAGGTTATCTGTTCTCGAAATTAGGTTTTACTGAAGCAAACATAATAACTGTATATATTTTAGCGGTTTTGCTGATTTCCATACTAACAAAGCACAGAATATACAGTCTTATATCTTCTATTGTAAGTATAATACTGTTTAACTTTTTCTTTACTGTGCCGCACTTTACACTAAGGGCTTATAGCAGTGGATATCCCGCAACTTTTGCTATAATGTTTATCTCGGCTTTTATTTCAAGTACACTTGCAATAAAACTAAAAAGTCAAGCAAAGCAATCCGCACAGGCGGCTTTCAGAACAAAGATTTTATTTGACACCAACCAATTATTGCAAAAAGCTGACAGTAAAGAGGCTATAATTGATGAAACTGCCAATCAGCTTATAAAACTTCTTGGCAGAAGTATTGTCATCTATCCTGTTGAAAACAATGTTTTAACAGAGCCTGTCATATATAATGTAGATGAAAACAAGCCTTTAGGCATGGATTTGATTACATCGGAAAAAAATATTGCAAAATGGGTGCTTGAGCATAATCACCACGCAGGAGCGTCAACCAAAAATTTCAGCAATGCAAAGGAAATGTATCTTTCTGTCAGGGTGAACGATAATGTTTACGGTGTTGTGGGAATAGATATCAGCGGAAAACCTCTTGATACATTTGAAAACAGCGTTATGCTTTCCATATTGGGAGAATGCGGTTTAACGCTTGAAAATAATAAAAACGCCAGAGAAAAAGAAGAAGCCGCTATTTTAGCTAAAAACGAACAATTAAGGTCAAACCTTTTGCGCAGTATATCGCATGACCTCAGAACACCGCTTACATCTATATCGGGAAATGCAGATAATCTTTTGTCAAACGGCGATGCCTTTTCAGATAAAGAAAAAAAGCAGATATATAAAGATATTTTTGATGACTCAATGTGGCTTATAAATCTTGTGGAAAACCTGCTTTCAATAACACGAATTGAAGACAAACAAGCAAGGCTTAAATTCTCGTCAGAAGTTATCGACGAAATTATAAACGAGGCGCTTAATCATATATATAAAAGAAACACCAATCATCATATAAATTTTTGCAGTTCTGACGAAATAATACTTGTTAATGTTGATGTGCGGCTAATTGTTCAGGTTATAATAAATATAGTGGATAACGCAATAAAGTACACTCCCGATGGCTCTGAAATTATAATCAGTACAAAGCGCAAGGACAATATGCTTTATGTCAGCATAGCCGATAACGGAACAGGTATTCCGGACGAAGAAAAAGAAAAGGTTTTTGATATGTTTTACGCCGGAGCAACTAAAATTGCGGATAGCCGCAGAAGTATCGGTTTGGGACTTGCCTTATGCAAATCTATTATTTCGGCACACGGAGGGGAAATAACTCTTACCGATAACAAGCCGCACGGTACAGTTTTTACTTTTTCTCTGCCAATAAAGGAGATTGATATAAATGAATAAAACGGTTGTAATGGTTATTGAAGATGATTTGCCAATAATGAATTTAATTGTGACAACGCTAAAAACACATGAATATAAGTATTTAACTGCAAATAACGGGCAGAATGCCATTATGCAGGTATCTTCTTATAATCCTGATATAATACTGCTTGATTTGGGACTTCCGGACATTGATGGAATAGAAGTAATAAAGCAAATCCGCACATGGTCTAACACTCCAATTATAGTTATAAGCGCAAGAAGTGAGGACTCTGATAAAATAGAGGCGCTTGATTGCGGTGCTGACGATTATCTCACAAAGCCTTTTTCTGTTGAAGAGCTGTTGGCAAGACTCAGAGTTACACAAAGGCGGCTGAGTTTTATGCAGTCACAAATATCAGCTTCGGACTCGGTTTTTGTAAACGGAAAGTTGAAAGTCGATTATGCTGCCGGCTGCGCATATCTTGACGGCGGGGAATTGCACTTGACTCCAACGGAATTTAAACTGCTTTGTGTTATGTGTCAAAATATCGGAAAGGTTTTGACTCATAAATTTATAGCGGATAAAGTATGGGGTAACAGCTGGGAGAATAATATAGGTTCGCTTCGTGTATTTGTGACGACACTTCGGAAAAAGCTTGAAGCCTTGCCCGAGTCCCCACAATATATTCAGACGCATATCGGTGTCGGGTACAGAATGATGAAGGTTGAATAACTTTGTAAAATGATTCGGGAGCAAATATCACTGTCAGTGTCTGTTCCTGCATTTTATTATGTGTGAAAAAGTATCGATTTTGCCCTATTTACACTTGTATAAATGCTCTTATACTTTCAAATTTGAAATCATAAATCATATAACGAAAACGGCTCTTACAGAGGAAATAATTACCGTTTTCCGACAGTAAAGAAGGCATTTTTGAGAGGTCTTTTGTTAAATTTCATCATTTTGTATCAGAAATTTTATACAAATAATCACGAAATTTGGACAACAAGCCGTATTGTAATAATATGAAGTTATGGGTTGTTCTAC
>CACZTG010000209.1 GCA_902783995.1 uncultured Ruminococcus sp.
TGAGGTATGGAATGAAAATGCCATTGATATTAAAACAAAGTGTATTATAACAGTAGTGTCACTTATGGCATCGGGTATAACCGATTCCTCTCTTTCCTATCACCTGCAAAATGCAAAAAACAACGGCGTTACCAAAGAAGAAATTTCGGCTGTTGTAACACATGCCACAATGTATGTCGGCTGGCCAAAGGGCTGGGCGGTATTCAGATTGGCAAAGGAAATATGGAATTAAGCGGGAGTGAAAACAAATATGAAAAAAACAGTATCTGCCATACTATCGCTTATAATGATGTTAAGCCTGGCACTGACCGGCTGTGCGGCTGAAAACGAAACTACAACAGTACAAGAAAACACAGAAATTATTTTACAAATCGGCAATCCCGTTATGGCAGTAAACGGGATGGAAAAAGCCATTGACAATGAGGGAACAACTCCGCTTATACAAAATGGCAGAACACTTCTTCCTGTCAGAGCAATTATTGAGGAAATCGGCGGCAGTGTCGGTTGGAACAGCGAAAAAAGCGAGGTTACGCTGAATTACAGTGATGATGAAATCAAACTGACAATAGATAATACCGATGCGTTCCTAAATGGGAATAAGGTCATTTTAGATACCGCACCGACTATTATAGGCGGCAGAACAATGCTCCCTATAAGATTTATTGCGGAAAGTTTTAAATTTAATGTTAAATGGGAAGCGGAAACGCAAAAAGTGACAATTACAAAAAGCACCGACAATTCAAGCCTGTCTGCCGATATTGAAAAGGACACAGCTTCAGACAGCAAAAAGAGTGCGGTAATATATTTTTCATGTACCAATAATACAAAGAAGCTTGCTGAAAAAATAGCAAGGGCAGCAGATGCGGATATTTTTGAAATTGTTCCGAAACAGCCATATACAAAAGAGGATATTGATTATAACAGCGATTGCCGTGCGAACAGAGAGCAGAACGATGATTCCGCACGCCCGGAAATTGCCGCAAAGTTTGAATTAGACAACTACGATACGATATATCTCGGTTATCCGATATGGTGGGGCACAATGCCCAAGATTATAAACACATTCCTTGAAACCTACGATTTATCGGGTAAAACAGTTATGCCCTTCTGCACATCCGGAAGCAGCGGTATTTCTACGAGCGTAAACGCTATAAGAAAATATCTGCCCGATGTTAAGGAAGGAATGAGAGGAACATCTGCTACAAACGAAGAGAATATAAAAGATTGGATAGAAAGCAACATTCAAATTAAAAAAAAAGAAACGAAATTGCTAATCAAAATCGGGAGTGAGGTTTTAACTGCTACCATGGAGGATAACACATCGGCAGAGGCTCTTTATGAATTGCTTAAAGACGGTAATATTACAATAAATATGCACGATTATTCAAATTTTGAAAAGGTTGGTGCACTTCCGCAGTCTATTCCGAGAAATGATACACAGATAAACACAGATTACGGAGATATAATTCTGTATCAGGGAAATCAGCTTGCTATCTACTATGATAAAAATTCTTGGAATCTCACCAAACTCGGTCATATTGATAACATATCCAAAGAAAATTTGAAAACTATTCTTGGTGATGGGGATGTTACCGTAGAGCTTTCAATTTAAGTCCGTCAATAATAAAGAAATCTATGAAACGGAGGTTACGAAAATGATTCTCAATGAAACTTATGAGCTGAATAACGGCGTGAAAATTCCAAAGCTCGCATTGGGTACATGGCTGATTGACAATGATAAATCGGTAAAAGCTGTGGAAGAAGCGATAAAAATAGGCTACCGTCATATTGACACTGCGCAAGCCTACGATAACGAAAAAGGTATTGGCGAAGGTATCCGAAACAGCGGTATTCCGCGTGAGGAAATATTTGTTACATCAAAGGTTGCGGCAGAGAATAAATCTTACGATTCCGCAATGGAATCTATTGACGAAACACTATCCAAAATGAATATAGGATATATTGATATGATGATAATTCATTCACCGCAGCCGTGGGTGGAGGTAAATCAGTCGGAAAACCGCTATTATGAGGAAAACAAAGAGGTATGGCGTGCTTTGGAGGACGCATTGAACGCAGGTAGAGTGCGTGCGATAGGTGTTTCTAATTTTTTGGAGAAGGATTTGGAAAGCCTTTTGTCTTCCTGTAAAATTAAGCCTATGGTAAATCAGATTTTGGCACATATTTCAAATACGCCTTTTGAACTGATTAAGTATTGTCAGGATAAGGGTATTGTAGTTGAAGCATACTCACCCGTTGCACACGGGGAGACTATGAAAAATCCGGTTATCGCAAAAATGGCAGAAAAATACGGTGTAAGCGTACCGCAGCTTTGCATTAAATATGATTTACAGCTTAATATGGTTGTTCTTCCCAAAACCGCAAACCCCGAACACATGAAATCAAATTCAGAGCTTGACTTTATAATAAATGATGAAGATATGGAATTGCTTAAAAATATTGAAAGAATAAAAGATTACGGCAATTCAAGTTTCTTTCCCGTATTCGGTGGAAAGCTATGAGTATCACAATTAACATTTACTACACAGGGGAAAACGGCAGCGCGAGAGCTTTTGCGGAGGAAATGGAACAGAACGGAACAGCCGGCAGAATAAGAAGTGAAAAGGGAAATCTTCGCTATGATTATTTTCTGCCGCTTACCGATAAAGAAACGGTTTTGCTGATTGACAGCTGGGAAAATCAAGAGGCTTTGGACGCACATCACGCTTCACCGATGATGTCGGAAATTACCGTTCTCCGTGAAAAATATGATTTGCACATGAAGGTTGAGCGATATTTGGAGGCAGAAGAAAAAAGCGATACACGGTATATCAGAAAGTAAAAACTTCGGAATAAACGCAAGCTGCGCTCCGAAAATTTGTTTGCGGCGGCTTTTTGTGATACGCAAAAAGCCGCCGTCCCTTAGTTTTTCTGTATTAAATATTTATATTACCGACACCCTAAAGGTCGTGGTCCAAAGATGAAATTTTTTCAGGGTTTGGGGATATATCCACAACAAGTAAAAATCAGAAAAATAGTGCAATTGGTAAGACAAAGGAGTATGTGCTTGTAAGCAACTGTCCGATGCGAATGTGTATTTTACGAAAGCGGACGGGAAGTGTCATGGATAATCTCTTTTGGCTTTGAAATATATTTTTTTGCATCTTTATAAAAGCTGAACACAATCAGGATAACTATAAGCCCGATAGGGAATCCCGCTATTACGGACACCGCCTGCAAAGCGTAAAGTGTATTTTCCGAGAAAATAAGGGCAATCGGCAGTACGATAAACATAACTGACCAGAACGCGCGGATTCTTTTGTCGGGTTCTGTTCCGATTGGAAGCCTTTTATGCGAATATGACGATACGACCATTGAAAGCGAATCAAAGGTTGTGCTGTAGAATACTACCATCGCTATGCAAAGCATGGCGAGAAATACGTTTGAAAAGGGCAGAGTATCAATAATCTTCAATATGACGTCCGCATAGCTTGCGCCTGAGCGTACAGCACCGGAAAAATCGGCTCCGTGTATGAACTGCTGTGCCATACCGTAATGTCCGAGAACAATAAAAGACAGCGTACTGCCTGAAAGTCCCCACAGATATGTACCGAGAATGGTATTTTTTACAGTTCTGCCCTTGCTTATGGAAGCTATAAAGAACGGCGTCGCGATACCCCAGCCGAGCGCAAACGACCAATAGAAAAATGTCCAGTCCTGCGCAAAGGTTGTTTCTCTGAGAGGATCGACAAAAGTAGCCATGGAAATGAAATTCTGGAAAAGCTTTCCGATTGCTTCAAATCCCGATTCGATAATATACCTTGTTTCGCCGCCCAAAATAAGCACATATAAAAGCAGTGTAATAAAAAAATAGGAGCTGAAAGAAGCAAGCTTTGATATTCCCTTCATTCCCATTAACACGAACATCGTATAGACTGAGGCAATAATCAGAAGGATAACTATAGTAAGCGCCGTGCCGCCGTGGATGCCCGTAAGACGTGAAACAGATGTGGAAAGAAGCGGAGTGGATACGGAAAAGGTCGTTGATGTTCCCGCAATAAGGGCAAAGATTGCAAAAAGGTCTATAAGCTTGCCGGGTAATCTGTCGATGCTTTTACCTAAAACTGGACGGCAGCCTTCCGAGAATTTTTGTATATCGCGTTTTCTGACATGAAGCATAAACCCAAACGCGGCAATCAGAACAGTATATGCGCCCCACGACATGGGACCCCAATGGAATATCGGGAAAACAGCCGCCCATTCCTTTGCGCCGCCCAGATTGGCGATATGCGCCTCGTTGGAATACATTATCCATTCGCAAAACGAATAAAAAAGCAAGTCCGCGGCAAAGGTCGATGTAAATATCATCATACCCCATTTTGTGGTAGAATACTCGGGCTTATCACAGTCACCGAGCTTTATTTTACCGTATTTTGAAAAAGCCATATAAAGCGAGCTTATCAGAAAGAATACGGTTATTATTGCATAGTAAACTCCGCAGGTGTCGCCCATAAAGGCTCTCAGCGTGAATATCCTTTCTGTAGCCCACTCGGGGAATATCATGATTACAGCGCTCAGCGTGCCTATCGTGATTAACGGAACTATTATAGAAACCCAATCGAATTCGGATGTTTTTGTTTTTTTCACTTTTTTTCCTCCTGTTTTAAAAGATAATTGTAACTACTGTCAACCTTTGCAAGCTCCCGCACAGTGTCTATTTCGGTTATATCCGAAAAAGAGGCTTCGCGTATTCCGAGCTTGTACTCGTCTTTATATAAAAACAATGCGATATTATCCCAATATGTATCATAGTTTTGTTTCTGAATATATTCTTTTTCAATGTGAGAAATCAGTCTTTCGCCGTCGTCGGGCGTCCAGCGCGATACTCCGAGAAGCTGCCAGCCGTTTTTTCCGCCGTTAGGTTCACAACGGCATATCACACCGTCTTTATCAAGAAAAGCTATCCACTCCCTTGCTTGTTTCAGAAAGGCTGCGCTGTAGCCGGAGCGTTCAAAGCAAGGGTTAAGAACGGAAAAATTGCTTACGAACTGGTCTCCGTCCAGTATAACGGCATTGGGTATATGCTCCCGCACCTCATACATGGAAGAAATATTGTTTCTTTCTGAATAATACGGATTTTCTGTAAGCTTAACGCCGGGATATTTATTTTTAAGATATGTAAACTGTTCCTTTTTATAGCCTACCACAATATGAATTTCCTCAATTCCGTTTGCCCGAAGCCCCATAATTTCGGTTTCAATCATAGGAACGCCATTGACTCTGACAAGCGGTTTTGGCGTGACATCTGTAAGCGGTTCCATTCTTGAGCCCAGCCCGGCGGCTATAATAATTGCATGGTCGGCTTTATACATCGCTGCCTCCTTTATTGTATTTCAAAGAATTATTCACGGCATATCCGTAATACTTTTTAGCCGTATTATATAAATGCTCGTTGACCGCGTCAAAGGAATCGTCGTTTTTGATTCCGTACCAATTGGAAAAATTCAGCGCGCATACGGCAATATAGCAGTATAATTTAAGTTTGTCCTTTTCGGTTATTCCATCGTAAAAATATGCGTCGATTATATCCTCTATCTGCTGCTCGTTATATACAGCATATACTGAGAACATCGCTATATCGACGTAAGGGTCCTGCATGGCGGCATATTCCCAATCGATAAGCCTTATCTGCTCATTTCCGCAAGAATCCGTATAGATTATAAAGTTATCCGGATTCGGGTCGATATGAGTAAGACAGTATTCGGGAGAATATGAATCAATAATATTTTTTAAAGAAAAAATTTTTTCCTTTGTCTGAAAATAATCATCGAAGCGGGGAGGTCTGCCGTCCCACAAATCCTCATAGAGCTGAATAAAATAAAAAAGGTCGTATGTGTTTTCCACCGAGAGCTTCATTTCGTGAAAGCTTCTCAGCTTACGCATACATTTGCTTATCTCTTCAAAATCATAGTGACCGCAGTTATGGGCATTATCAACATATTCCGCGATTTTATAACCGGTATCCGGGTCTATATATACAACATTCTCGCATATACCTTTTCCGTTTAGCAGTCTGTAAATCAAGGCTTCTTCCTTACGGTCAATAAATTTTCCCGTCTCCGGACCGGGTATTCTCATAATATATTTTCTGCCGTTTGCAAAAAATGTAAATGACTGATTTGTAATTCCCTTTTTTATTATTTCAATATCGTATATTTCACTTAGTCCGACACCGAATACCGATTTAATGACTAACGATATTTTTTCTTTGACGCTGCCGTCAGGTATGATTTTACTTAAGGTTTGAGTATCTGCCTGTTTCATTGGTTTCCTCCTATATGTAGTTCTTGTAGCTTTTTGTTGTATCCCATAATATATTGCCGATATCAAGGTCGTGTCCGCCCCGCTCGGCTTCGGGAGGCGGCGTCATATAATCACCGTAAATATCCGTTAAAAGCTTGTGCCATTTAAGCGGAACGCGGAATCTTTCTCCTTCAAAATCAAGATATGCTTCGGTATCACCGAAGACATTTTCCGCTATCAGCTCCCAGCCGTCAAAACGAAAATCTCCGTTTTTGATTTTATTAAGCCGTAAGATTGCTTTTTCGGCAATACGGCGGCGTACGGAAAGGGGAATACGAGCAAGCATCTTATCCGCTGCCGATATTTTTTCCTCACACATCAGGGCGGGAACGGATAACATCTTGTTCGCAATATTGAACAAAAATAAAGCGCGTCTGAAATCTTTCATTTCTACACTGTATATCGGAAATATATCTATACATATGCCCCAGTTTATCGGTATGCTTTTATATTTTACGGGCATGGACGTTGTATTTGTATTACGTATCTTTATCCAGCTGTATAACGAATATTTTTCAGAACATGCATCTGCGACAAAATATTCTTCAGGTGCTTCTTCTATAAAAAACTTTTTAAACTTTTCTGTCTGTTCGGCGGGGATCATAATATCAACGTCATCATCCCATGGAATAAATCCTTTATGCCGCGCGGCGCCTATCAATGTGCCGAATGCCAGATAATAATCGATTTTATGTCTTTCACATACGTCGCGGCAGCATTTTAAAAGAGCAAGCTCTGCCTGCTGTATATCTTTTATCGTAGGCATCGTTTATACCTCCTTGTTCATTTTGAAAAAGTCTGTAACAATATAAATCCTCAGCGGAAAATTTACAACTTATTCATTACAAAACCGTTTGCCTCAATATATTCACGGGTGATAAACGGATGCGGGTCGGGAAGCGTGTTGTCGATGAGGTCGTTATCGGTCATCAGAGGATGAGTCATAAGCTCCAGATCCTTTTTTATCTTATCCTTGTCTGCCGAATTTTCAAAATCACGCAGCGAGCCGAAATACCGGGTTGAGCTGATTCCTTTCCTTTTAAGCAGCTTTATAAGGAAGTTGAACACGCCCTTATATAAAGTAAACGCCGGTGAAAACGAGCCCTTCGGTATATTTCTGCTGATTCTTACCGATTTAAACCCATGTTTTATAAGCAGCGGACGCACCTGTCCGTAAACACTCAGGTATGAGTGAGTGTAATTGTGCGAGTCCGCATGGCGCAGCGTAAAGCCCATGGATAAAAATTTTTTTATCTGCGCCTCGGTTTCGGCGGATATCGCGCGTCTTATATCGGGAGAAAGATACAGCCTTGACTTGAAGGGTACATGGAATGTGCCCTTCAGGTAACCGTTTTCATCACAAAGCTCAGACGCTGCACACTCAGCGGTAAGTGCTTTGCCCTCAGTAAGATTTATATGTAAGCCCACACGGTCAAAAAAGCCGTTTTCACGTGCAAGCTTCGCCGCTTCTTCCGCTCCGGGCATATTCACCATTATTGTTGTCCGGTTTATAACTCCGGTCCTGAAACATTCGGTTACAGCCTCATTTACCTGTGCCGAATATCCGAAATCATCCGCATTGATTATCATTTTCTTCTTCTTTCTGCCGCACCCGGCGGCTTATTTATATTTATTTTCTGAACTGCAGAACTCTGCTCAGGAGTACCAAAGTGCGCGGCAGAATATAAAACAGATTATATATCGCTCTGCGCTTTAAGGGTATTCCCTTTCTTTTTATCATCAGCCTGAAGTTTTCCCTGTACATTTTCATATATGTACCGTCTGTACATTCCTTGTCTCTCTCATCATACGGCAGACGCATTTGCTCGGTATAGCGAAGCAAAATGTCCGTACAAATTTTTTCGTATGTTCTCTGCGCCAGCGCGGGAGCGTTCTTAGCCTCAAAAAATTCTATGCGCTCCTTATACGCTTCCAGAAAATCGAAGCGGTGCGGATTGTTTTTAAAGTGTTTTGCTATACAGCTCATGATGCTTTTATCGTGCTGGAAATAGTAATAAAGCTTATCATCGGTAAATGCCGCATTTCCGGCGGAATATACTGCGCGGTATGTAAAAAACTCATCCTCGTTTATAACGCCGGTTTTAAATCGCAGTTCTCTTAAACAGCTTACCTTATATACCTTTGCACAGCACATAGACTTGAGATTATAGCCCAGCAAAGCGTCCTTCGCATCACTCACGAACGTTTTCGGTATTTTTTCACATTTTGTAAAGCTTCCGGAGCTTCCCTTTTCATATCCGCACTGTGCAATCGGGCATGAATTCATTTCACATAAGCCTATCATTATCTCGGTAAAATCGTCCGAAATAAAGTCGTCGGGGTCAAGAAAGGCTATATAATCATCGTCATCGGAACAGGTGAGCACATATTCTATGCCCGTATTACGTGTATCGGCAAGTCCGCCGTTTTCCTTATGTATTACATGAATATTCGCATATTTACCGGCATATTCATCACATATCGCGGGGCAGCGGTCGGGCGAGCCGTCATCAACAAGAACCGCCTTACATCCGGGATAGGTCTGAGAGAGCACAGAATTAATACATCTCAGCAAATACTTTTCGACATTATATACCGGTATTATAAAATATATGTTTTTCAAAGCTTATCACCATCCTCTGTGCCATATGACCACTCTATATTTCCCATACTCAATGCATGACCTTTTCGCTCCTCCTCGGGCGGCGGAGTCATATAATCCGGTCCGTACACAAGCTCAAGATAACGCCTGTAATCCGAAGGGACGGTATATTCTCCGTCCTCAAACCGAAGCCTGTTTTCCGGTCCGAATACAACGCTGCGTTCCATAACATGACCGCGCTTGCATGCAATATATATATACTTGCTGTCGGGAGGATTATGTTTCATGCACCGGCCGGCACACCGTACAACAAAATGTCTTATTCCAATCGGTACCTTTTCAAGAAATCGCTCAAAGAGATTATGGCCATTTTCATACTTTGTCATTTCGGCAAGAAGCATCTTTCTTGCAACCATATAAAGGAACACTTCAAAGCATCTTACAAACTTATTGGCGCAAAGAGGATAAATTGAGAATACATCCATACATATGCCCCAGTTTATCGGCAGGTCCTTATACTGCTTCGGGCGTGAGAGCGTGCCGGACACGCGTATCTTTCTCCATATGAGAGGATAATGACGTTCCACAGTATAATCGGTCAGGAAATATTTCCCGCGAACCTCCTCGGGAAATATCTTCATAAGCCTATCCGCATCCTCCCAGGGCATAATAACGTCAAGGTCGTCGTCCCAAGGTATAAATCCCTTGTGCCGTACCGCTCCGAGAAGCGTACCCTGCGCAAGGAATATCTTAAGACCGTGTTTCTCGCATACGCGGAAAAGCTCCTTGAGCATTTTATATTCTATCATCTGGATCTTTCGCAGTTCATCATTCATCGTGAAAGCCTCCTTGAAAATCTTGCAAGCAGCGCCTTGAACTGTCTGCTCCTGCCATATAACACAAGTATGAGCAAAACAAATATCATCATAGCGGCGATACCCGAAAGCAGGAGTCCGAAAATCCCGCCGACCGGTATCAGCTCGCTCACGCCGAATGCGGCAAAGCAGCCGACGCACGCTGTAGCAAGGTAATGTATGTAATTCAAATAAAAACGTCTTTGCGGTGCTTCAAGCGCGAATTTATGTACTGCAAGCGTTTCCCACCATATGCAGACGCTTACCATCGACACCGTGGTTCCGAACAGGACGCCGTAAAGCCCCATATTAAACACAATAAGAAACACAAACGAAACCACCAGATTTACAAGTACTTCGCCAACGGCTTTAAGGCGCAGACGGTTGAAAAGCCCGGCAGCCTCGATAACGACCACATTTGGCTGGCGCATACCCATAAGAAAAAAGTTGAGAATCACCACAAACGTGACCGCATGCGAAAGAACCCAGTCTTCGCCCGCCCAGAGGGCTATAAACCTTTCCAGACATCCCGCCATTCCTATAGAAATCATAAAGTAAAAGCCGAAGGTGGCAAATACAAATTCCTCAAAAACCTTATATTTAAGCTCCTTGTCCTTTTGAACCATCAGATTTCCTATGCTGCCCGTTATCGAATAAAGAACATTATAGACTATCCTCGAAATTATGCTCACAATCATGGCATAGTTGCTATATACGCCCATAAGCACGATATTGGCATAGGATATCATAAGATTATCGGTTCCAGTGACCAGCTTCGCGCCGATTTTCTGATACATAAGGGATACCACACTTTTTTTGAGGGTAGCCTTATCCTCATCATAGAGTTTCTCTTGACGGTATTTCTTGGTGAACGGATATTTTTTGTCACATATTGCCGAAATGGTAACATTTGTGCCTATCGTACAGATTACATTTATGACAAGATAGCCTATAAAGCTTTTGTAGCATATCAGGGAGACAGCCTGAAGTATGTATTTGAGTACGGCAAACATATCTTCCGTAACGCTGTTTATGTAGTTATTCTGATAAGCGCTGAGAAGCGTTCTTTTATATGCAAAAAAGTAGCTTATCACTGTATTTGCCAAAAACAGCAGATATATCAGGTTTACGTGGGAAACATCCGTTGCCTCACGGGTAAAAAAACGCATGAACGGTATAAGCATCGGTCCTACCGCAGCAGTCAATATCCCGATGACATGATATGTCTTGCGGTAAAAAGCCATCAGCGTGCCTATCCTGTGCTCATCTCCGTCATCTATCGGCTTATAAAGCGCAAAGGCTACTGAGGTGCCTATTCCAAGCTCCGTCATCGACAGAAGGGCGAGCATACTTTCCATTACCGAGTTGACGCCGAGATATTCTTTGCCAAGGGCGCGTATAAAAAGCCATCTGACCACGAAGCCCATAAGCAGCGTGATTATCTGTCCGGCTAACGCGACCGAGCTGTTACGAAGCGAATTTTTAAATCTCATGCCAAACTTCCTTTCCGCGGCTCATGCCTGCCCCCTCCAGCGTACGGCAAATATTTTTTTCACAAGACAAGCAGGCATAAACAAAAGCAAAAGCGTTATAAGCTTATCCTTTCGGAGGGAAGGGTCGCTGCCGATTTTATAATACTGTTCCCATGCTTTTTTACGCTCGCCCGCTATCATATAATGACGGCAGCGCCGCATAGTGAACCATTGCATGAGTTTTCTGAGATTTTTCTTCTTTGTTTCGGGTATATCCGGGTCGGAATAAAGCTCCTCAACCGTATCAAAAAAGCCCCAATCCGGGTCAAAGGACTTATCCTTAGTAGCGGTGCTGTTTTCCTTTATATAAGTTGCCGTAGCCTTGCTTGACAGAACTACAGGGTAATACGCGGCAACACGCAAAGACATTTCCAGATCCTCGCCTATGGGAGTATTGAGCGGGAAACCGCCCGCCTTTTTCATGGCTTCCGCCGTTGTGCAGGTTGTGATGACGGTAAACATCTTGGCGGATTTGTCATTGTAATAAGCTTCAAAAAAATCCTCAAGATAAACAGTATCCTCACGGTCCCTGAAAAAATTACATTCGGTAATTTCGCTGCCGTTTACGAGCTTTGTACGGGTAAATGTGCCGTAAAGCCCGGCGTCCGGATATTTTTTTATCAGCTCGCTCATCACCTCAAGATGGTCCGCGTGCCATACGTCATCGGCGTCAAGAAAGGCAAGGTATTTTCCCTTCGCATGGTTTATACCGTTATTTCTTGCTGCCGACACCCCTTCGTTTTGCTGCGAAATGACGGTTATTCTGTCATCACCGGAATACTTTTCAAGCACACTTAAAGTATCATCCGTCGAGCCGTCATCAACAATTATCAGCTCCCAGTCATTTACGCTCTGTTCAAATACGCTGTTTATCGCACAGTCTATAAATTTTGCACTGTTATAAGCCGGAATGATTATCGAAAACATTTTTTCAGCTCCTGTCTGAATTTTAGAAGAAATACAGCATCACGAAAGGCCAGTCGATAAAGAAATCGACCGTGAAGCCGAACACTATAAATGCGAAAGGCAATATAAGCCGCAGGATACTTATATCCTCATTTTCGTTTCCCGCTTGTGTGGAAAAGTGCAGAAGGAGTCTGTAAAAGAATACAAGGAACAGCGGAATATATACGGCAAGCGCGCCAAGCAGTCCGAAATTCAGTATGCCTTGCAGATACGAATTGTGGCACGCCATGGATACAATCGAATTATCTATCGCCATAACCGTTACGACCTTGCCTCCTATAAGCATCCTCCACCACGGAAACGACATAAAAAGCCTTATCGCATTTCCCCATATATCGGAACGGTCCGTTGTCAGAAGGTCCATACGCCCGCGCCGTATATAAGACAGCTTTTCCGTTATACGTATTATAAGTCCCGAAACCGCGCTTAAATTACGCAGCTGAGGAACAGCAAGTACCACCGTTATCAGAATGACGACAGAGACAAACATCGCCGTCAGTATGAATATAGATTTCATTCTGAATTTCAGAATAATGTAAAGTGTGAGCATAACACTCAGCATTATCAGTGCCGAAAGACTCGCTGTCTGAAGCAGCATAATCATGAACAGGGCAGCAAATATCACCTTGAGCCTTACGGGAATCTTTTTCAGCGCAATCGTACATGTAACACAAAGACTGTAAAAGAGTCCGGCAAAGTTTGAATCGCTGAGCGAACCGAAGTTACGGTTTACCTTGTGCACGCCCGCACCGGCGACATTGATATCTACCGACACATCCTTACTTGTCCAGCCAAATACTCCCGAAGTGAGCCCGCCCATCAGAAATACAAAAACAAATTTGCGTACAAGACGCGGGTCCTCAAATACATTGAGCAGAACAATATATATGAGCACGACATCGACTATAACGTTGAGTCCAATTCTGAGGCTCGTTATCGTCGGCATGGCAAAAACACTGTGAAGAAAAAAAACAAAAAGCGCCGGGAAATATATCGGCTTGAATTTTGTTTTTCCGATATCAAGCAGAAATCTCAGCACTATAAGATATGAGTACAGCCTGTAAACCGGCGTATCTCCCAAAAGCATAGTGTAACGGCAATATATAAAAAGCGCGGCGTATAAATAAAAATTCTCGTTAAAAAAGCTTACCGCTATACAAAGGAGCAATACAGCCGAAGCTGCGGGAACGAATTTCGGCAGCGGTCCCGGAACAAGGCAGCACAGCCAGCCTATAAAAAGTACCGCGTTAAAAAACATTTCCTTTTTTGAATTTTTTGGCTTTGTGTTTTCCGCTTCGACGCTGTCTGACATTTCCGCAACCGTTTTAATGTCCGTATTCACGTGTATTGTTCCTCCTTCCGGACTGTATTTGCTTTACATTATCATAAAAATAATAATATTAATATTCTACAATATTTATAGGTAAATGTCAATATTTTTTTAAATTTTTTTTAAATTTTTATTTCTGCAGTTGTCAAACATATGTTACATCAACACTAAAAAATAATATATAGTTTACCTTAACCCCCATAATTATTTTACAAAGCAA